>JAKLIU010000111.1 GCA_022709445.1 Spirochaetota bacterium
AATCCTCTCAGCCCGACTTTAAAAGGTCCGATCGGCATTCGCCGGTCGGACCTTTTACTTTTGGGGCTGAGAGGATTTGAAGGGCTTGCGCGCCGAGCGCCAGCGAGGATGAGCGGACAGGATGTCCGCGAAAGCGCAAGCCCCGGGCTGAAGGGCGAAGGCAGGATGCCGTAGCCCGTAAGCCAAATCCTCTCAGCCCGACTTTAAAAGGTCCGATCGGCATTCGCCGGTCGGACCTTTTACTTTTGGGGCTGAGAGGATTACGCGGTCGCGCGAGCGACCACGTCAATCCGTTCCACCCGTAAAGCGGCCGCAGGCCGCATTTGAACCGATCGAGCGCGCCGCGAATGCGGCGAAAAGGCGCCAAGGATGAGGTCGTGCGCGTCGAGCGCACAATAGAATCCATTCACTTCCGAAAGCGGCGATAAGCGACGCATGGCGCCGCCAGCGAGCGAGGCGGGCTGAAAGGAGCGCGCGTGAAGCGCGCGACTGAAGGCCAAATACGGGCGGGTACGCCCGTTTGTCGCAAGGTATTGGTTATATGCGCGGCTGAAAGCCGCGCGGCGCCATACGGGCGGGTACGCCGTTTGTCGCAGGGTATGGATTATATGCGCGGCTGAAAGCCGCGCGGCGCCATCCTCTCAGCCCGACTCTGGTAAATCAGTGATGTCTGCAAGCCTTGACCATCGAGGCTTTCGGGATCAGGCTTGGGTACGGCAGGATCATGGCAAGCCTCGAGTTCGCCATCAGCCTGCCGGACGGCTTCCCGGGAGGTGCCATGACGCTTCTGGATATCGCGCTCATCGTTTTCGTGGTGCTGGAGACACTCAATGTGGGACTTCTGTACCGAATGCCCGGTTCCACCATGGGCAACGCGGTAGGGGTGTTCAAGGCCTTCGGCAAGACCAGGGGGGATCCGGGGGTGGCGGCCTTCGTCGATTACCTGATCAGCTGGGTGGCGGGAACCAAGCTCATCTTCATCGTGCTCATCATCGGGGTGCTCATCGCCGGTTCGCCCGAGATCAAGGTGTACAGCGGCATCGCATTGGTGTTCTCCATCATGACCTTCTATTCCAGGCTCTACCCGGCATTGAAGCGCATGGACAAGGAAGGGCAGCTCGATCCCCGCGGCTACTCGAGGACGCTCGCGATCATGATCGGCGGCTTCATCCTGGTCTTCGCTGTCGCGGTGCTGGCCTTCCTTCTGCACTGAGCCCGACGGAGGCAGCCGGCCCCAAGGCCCGTCGCATTCGGCAATGGGGCCTCATTCCTTCAACCGTCTTCCGTTCCGTGGGTCCTGAGATACCGTGCATACAGCCAGCACCCCGGCTAGGCCCCGGCCGGAGTGGTCGTTGCCGACGTGTCGGCACCGGGCACGGCAGGGGACGCGGGGCTGTCGTCCTTGACGCAACGTATGGAGAAGCCGTCGGTCGGATACTCGTCGCTGGCCACCGACACCGCGCCGCTTCCGGACTCCAGGAATGCGTACCAGATGCCCGGTTCGGTCGCGGTCAGGCCAAGGTAGGCAGCCTTGCCAAAATTGAAGAAAGGGCCGCCGTTGCCGTCGCGGACGCCGCCGGGCAGGGCCGTGAAGCCGCTGGAATCGGTGGCGGCGGTATTCGGCGCAGCCCAGCTGACGGTGCCGAGTGCCTTCAGGCTGCCGCCGGCGACGGCCGCGCCTCCCAGGCTGTCCAGCATACGCTGCCATTCGGCCACGGAAGGCACATGCCAGCCCTCGGGCGCCAGGCCGCGGAGGTCGTTGATGGCATGCCAGTTGTACAGGCGGCCAAATGCGGCCACGTGGGCCGGGTCGGCGGCATTCCCTGCGATGCAGGAAGCGCCGCTGTCCAGGCCGGCCCAGTCCCGGTCGTCGCGTACCTCCGGAATGGCGGAACCGTCGCGGTAGCGGGTCACGCGCAAGTTTTCGGCCATCCAGACCTGATCGCCGATCCTGACGGTCCGGTAGACGTTGCCGTCCACGTCGCGCGCCGCCGGTAGTGCGGCGGGGACGGCCGTCCCGGCGCAGGCCGAGATCGCCATGGTCAGCACCATAGCCAGCGACAGGTTCAGCCTGGCCGGCGGCAGATGCCGGCATCGTATTGCCATCTTCGACTCCTTGGCAGCGCGCGTCGCGGTCATGGCCGCAACGCCCAGACCTGGGGGCCTTCTGACTGGACGCCGAAGGCCAGCTGGCTGCCGTCGGCCGAGAAGACCACGGCCCGGGCCTCGCCGGAAACCGGGATCCGGCGCAGGCAAGCGCCGCTGGTCACGTCCCAGAGACAGACCGTCCCGTCGTCGCTGGCCGAGGCGAGCAGCAGGCCGTCGGGCGAGAAGGCCAGATTGTAGGGAGCCCTCTGGTGGCCGGGCAAGGCTGCGCCGACGG
Organism: Spirochaetota bacterium; assembly: GCA_022709445.1. Classification (GTDB taxonomy): domain Bacteria; phylum Spirochaetota; class Spirochaetia; order Treponematales; family UBA12059; genus JAKLIU01. The sequence continues at coordinate 2,384 of JAKLIU010000111.1, forward strand.
ATCCGCTCGCGGCGTCGAAGAGCTCGATCACGACCCGGGTGCTGGCGAGGGCGAAGCTCCGGCCATCGGGCGCGAACGCCAGGTCGTGGTAATCGTAGCGTTCCTCGCTGTGGCGGATGACGGCGCGCGGCCGCCAGGTGGCGGTGTCCCATATTTTCATGACATTGGCCGGACGCTCGTAACTTGCCAGCAGGCTGCCGCCGTCCGGCGAGAACGCCAGATTGGTGACGAAGGCCGCCTCGCCGGACAGGTCGGCCACCAGCGTGCCACCGCCGGTCTCGAAGACCCGCAGCAGGGTGCCCTCCCCCCCGACCGCCAGCCAGCGCCCGTCAAGCGACAGGTCCAGCGAGTGGAGCGGCTCGCCCAGGCTGAGTGAAAACCGTTCGGCGGCCGTACGGTCCAGGCAACGCAGCCAGCCGCCCGAGTCGGCCGTGGCGATGAGGTCCGGGCCGGCGGTGAACGACTGGCTGCTGAACATCGTCGGCTTGCCGTCTTCATCGAAGCCGAACCCGTCCAGGCCCGCCGCCAGTTCGCGGTACCGGCCGCTGCCGGGTTCCCAGCTGGCCAGCCGGCCGCCCATGTCGCCGATCAGGAGGGAAGCCCTGTCCGGCGCGAAGGCCAGACTGACGATGACCGAGCCGGGCAGGTCCAGGGCGGCCTGTCGTTCCAGGCGCTCCACGTTGCAGGCGGCGATGGCGGCGCCGCTCCAGCCCCGCTCTCCGGCCAGGCTGCCCGGAGCGTTGCCGGGAGCGACGCAGGCAGCGGCCAAGAATGCCGCTGCCAGGCTGCAGCCGAGGTACCGACCGGTTTTCCGGATGTGTTTCAGGTGCATGATGATCCTTTCCTCATGGCTGCAGTGCCAGCCCCATGGCGTATTCCAGGACCGTATCGCGGCCGGACAGCGCATCTTCGACGGTTTGCCGCACGGGATGGTCCGGCATGATCCCCCTGCCCGGCTCCAGCCCGGCGGCGGCGACTTCCCATACCATGGTGGAGCACCGGAAGCGCAATCCGGTGTGGCGGAGGCTCAAGGTGATCGAGCCGTCGGAACAGGCGAAGGAGCCGCCGGATTCCTCTCCCACGAAGGTGCCGACCCCCTGGGAACGCAGCAGGGCCAGGAGGTGCCCGGTCGAGGAGAAGCTCCCGCCGTTCATGAGCACCAGCAGCCGGCCGCCGAAGCGATCGGCTGCCAGGGGGACGGGACGTTTCAGGCCGGGATAGAAATTCGGGGCGGACTCCGCGAAATAAGGCCGGGACACGGCAGCCAGGTAGCCGAGCAGGTGGGAGGTCACGTACGGGTCGCCCCCCGAGTTGTCACGAACGTCCAGGATAACGGTTCCGACGCCTTCCGCGACGACCCGGGCGAAAAAACCATCGATGAAAGCCTTGTGATCGGACAGGGAATGGCCGCCGTCCGGCTGGAAGAAGCGCATGGTCAGGATGGCCAGGCCGCTCCGGAAATCGGCCTCGTACGGTGTCTCGTGGAACCACCGCCGGGCCGAGGCATGGTCCGGGTTCGCCCGTTCGATCGCCTCGTCGGTCGCGCCAGGCAGGGATGCGCGCAGCGCGGCGTGAGCGCTCCCCGACCGGAAGACGACGTCGAACCCGCCGCTCGCGTCCACGAAATCACGGTAGAAGAAGCGGAACCATCCATTGAGCATCGCATACTTCCTGGTCAGGTTCCGGCCATCGGCGCCCAGGCTCCCGAACAGCCTGGCCACGATATCCTCCATGGCCAGTCCGTTGATCGACAGGATCCCTGAGCCGGTTGGTATCTCCGGATGCAGTCCGTTGCCGGTCACCCACGCCCTCCCATCGGCGAATAGCATGAGCAGGGGGAAAAGCCGGTCTTCACCGGAAAGCCGGTCCTGGCTCTCCGGCGACAGGGACAGCGAACTGTGTCCGCAGTTCAGGAGGGACACGACGGGTGCCAGCAGCCTCAGGAGCTCCAGCTCGGTCATGCCGTCGGACAACAGGAGGTAGTTGGTTTCCAGGAGCGCGGCGATGGCCTCCCGGTCGGCGTACAGCTTGGGATGGACGTTATCGATATATCCCCGCAGTTCCATGAAATCTTCCTGCAATTCCCGGAGGGGATATTCCCGGGCGAGGGGATCGGAGACCGCGGAACCGACCTCCGGCCCGGCCAAGGCTGAGCCGGGGCCGGACCGGCATGATGCGAGAAGGATCGCCATGACCATCCACGCGCATGCCCGCGGCCACGGGAACCGCCCCGGACAGGCCGACCTCGACATATCACGGTGCATTCTGGACTCCTTCCGGAAACCGGCGCGCTTGCTGCCGCGCCAAAATGGACCTCATGCTGTCCGGGCACCGCGCCTGGCCAAATACGTTTCCCAGGCCGACCAGAATTCCCGTTCGGCCAAACCGAGGACGCCCTCAAAATCGTCCGGCGAGCGCACCAGCCGGCCGAGGCTGTCCGGCCCGAACTCAGCGACCAGGAATTCCGCCACGGTCCAGGCCAGCTCATACCCGCCCTCTGCGCGGAAGCGGCGGTACACCGCCGTCATTTCCTGCATGTGTCCCAGGTCGAACCCGGAAGCCCGGGCGGACACTGCCGCGTCGATGCGCGCCTGATCCAGCCACCGTCCCTCCCAGGCGGCCACGGCCTGCTGCAGCCAGTACGGCGTCGAAGGATTGAGCAGCGTGACGAGCAGTTGCGCCAATACATGGATGGCGGCCTTGTCGGGCGCGAGGTCGGTGAAGCAGTCGCGGGGCGCGAAATGCAGCATTCCCCAGATGGTTCCAGCGCGCAGCCACTCCGGTCCGTCCAGGACCCCCAGGGCGGAGTGCAGGCCCTGCCGGGTCTTATGGACAAATGCGAGCAGGCGTTCTCCCGGAACGAAGTCCAGATCCGCGGAGATCCGGCCGTATCCTTCCTCCAGAGCCCGGGACAGAAGCCCGATGAACTCCGGATCCTTGCTTCCCTTGAAGTCGAAATGCGGGGTGGCCAGGTGCAGTTCGCCGCCGTAGACCTTTCCAGCGAACAGGCGCATTTCCCTCCGTATGCACGCCTCTTCCGAAAGCACCGGGTAGTACAGGTACGAGCGGCCGGCCGGCTCGAAGCGCAAGGCGCCTTTCTTGACCAGCCGTGCCAGCAGGGTCTTGACCGTGGTGGCTTCCCATCCCGTACCGGCGGCGAGATCCCGGACCAGGTTGCCCGACCTGGCGGGGACGGCCGACCACACCGCCCGCATGACCTGCCACTCCGCTTCCGTGATATGCAATGACTCGTCCATGGGAGCTCCTTGACCGACACGGTAAGACTACATCTGTAGTCATATCGTGTCAAGGCGCTCCAGCCCGGAAATCAGCCAGTACCCACGGCAGGCGCGAATCCGTGCCGGCTCAGGCGGCCCCGTAGTCCACCACGCGGTTGCGTCCTTTTCGCTTGGCCTGGTACATGGCGGCGTCGGCCCGCTTGAGGAGCCGGTCGACGCCGTCGTCGTCCGGGCCCAGGAGGGCTATCCCGATGCTGGCCGTCAGCCGCACGGTGCCGCCCGGCACGGCCAGCTCCAGGGAGGCGATGCCCGCCCGGATGCGCTCGGCGAAGGCACCGGCCCGCTCGAGATCCGTATGGGGGAGGATGAAGGCGAACTCCTCACCGCCCAGGCGGCAGAACATGTCGCCCGCCCTGCGCCCGGCCAGGCAGAGGGCGGCCGCTGCCTTGAGGGCCTCGTCGCCGGTGGCGTGGCCCAGTGAATCGTTGATGTCCTTGAAGCGGTCAAGGTCCAGCATGCAGACGGCCAGGGGAGTGCCGTGGCGACGGCTCTGCTCGATCTCCAGGGCCGCCCGCTCCCAGAAGGCGCGCCGCGTGGCCGCCCCGGTCAGCTGGTCGGTGCGGACCAGCTCCTGCAGGCGCTCCAGTAGCTCGCGGTTCTCGGTCACGTCGCGCACGGTGGCGAAGACCAGTCCGCGGACGGGTTCCGGATGGAAGCGCCAGGACATCCAGCGCCAGGCCCCGTCCGAGGCCGCGCACCGGTTCTGGAGCTCCACGCCGTCGCTCCCGTCCAGGAGCGCGGCCAACGCAGCCGCGGTCCCGGCGCGGTCTTCCGGGTGGACCAGGTCCAGGGCGGGCTTGCCTTCCAGCTCTCCCGCTGGCCAGCCCAGCACGCGGGTCCAGGACGGGTTGGCCTCCCGGAAGCGGCCCTCCCGGTCCAGCATGCAGAGCAGGTCCGGGGACACCTCGAAGATGCGCTGGCGGTCGCTCCTGGCCTCCTCCATGTCGGTGACGTCGTGGCCGTTGATGACCACGTAGGGTATGGAGCCGTCGGCGTCCGGCACGGGTATGTAGGTCATGGAGTAGGAGCGCAGCCTG
>JAKLIU010000112.1 GCA_022709445.1 Spirochaetota bacterium
CTGGGACTGCGTGTCCGCCGAGCGGGCCTGGATTTCCATACCGGGGAAGATAGCGCGGGTGACGGGCCTGGGGGCGGCCGCCCGGACGCCCTTCGTCAAGGACGTGTTCCCGCGCTCCCTGGCGGGCGACCGCGTCGCCTTCCCCGTGAACAACGTGCAGAAATGCGGCAACGTCATCTCCCAGGCGCGGTCCCGGGCGGAGGCGGAGTCCGCGGCCGAGTCGGCCGCCCGCGCGGTGCTCATCCGCCTGGAGCCCGGTGACCCCGGGACGGCGGCCTTCCTCCGCGGCGAAGGCCGCATCCAGGGGCCGGACGGCTCCGTCTGGCCCCCGGCGGCCTACGACGGGCTGTCCGCCATGACCCTGGCGCTGATCGAATCCATGCCTGAGGTCCTGAAGGACTCGCGGCCTGCCCGTACGGTCTCCCTGGCGCCGGTGCAGGGCCTGGAGCGGGAGGCCGCGGTGGACTGGCTGGGCCGGGACCTCCCGGCGGCCCTGGAAGCGGTCCGCGAGCTGACCGGGGCTACCCTGGGGCTGGACGGCGACCTGGTGCTCGGGCGCGGCTTCTGGAAGGCCCTCCTGGCGGGCGGTTACCAGGCAGGCGCCTGGGTGGTCGATACCGCGGTCCTGGAGCGGAACGGACCATGAGCTCACTCCCGCGCCCCCGCATCGCCGCGGCCTTCCTCGCCGCGATCCTGGCAACGATCCCGGCCGCCGCCCAGGGTACCGCGGCCGCAGGTCCGGCCGCTTCCGTGGAGCTCTCCGCCCTCGCGGGCGGCTGGAAGGCGTCCCTGGATTACGACCCGCTGACCGGCACGGGACGCATCCTCAGGGGCGCGGACCTGGTGCGCTTCAAGGTGGGGCTTGCCCTCTATTCGCTGGGAACCGGGGAAGCGCTCCGGGCGCCGGCGGTCATGGACGCCGGCACGGGCCTCTACATGCCCGAACCGGCGGCGGCAGCCATCGGGGAGTGGTTTTCCAGGCGGGACGCCGAACGCGCTTCCCGCTTCAGCGTGGCGGCCATACTCATCGATCCGGGCCACGGCGGCAAGGATCCGGGAGCAATCGGGGAGCACGGCGCCGGCGCGGCCAGGCTCCGGATCGCGGAGAAAGACGTGGTCCTCTCCATCGCTCTGGACCTCAAGGCCAGGCTGTCCGCGCTCTGGCCGGAAAAGGCCATCCTGATCACGCGGACCGGGGACACCTACCCGAGCCTGGACGAGCGGGTGGAGATGGGAAACGAGGTTGAGCTGGCCCCGAACGAGGCCATCATCTACGTGTCCATTCACGCCAACGCATCGTTCAACAAGGGCGCGTCCGGCTACGAGGTGTGGTACCTCAATCCGGACTACCGCCGTACGGTGGTGGATGCCGAGGCGGTGCCCGGCGTCGACGCCGGCGTGCTGCCCATCCTCAACGCCATGCTCGAGGAGGAGTACACCACCGAGAGCGTGTTCCTGGCCACCGCCATACTGGAAGGGCTCGGCACGGCGCTCGGACCGGCCAGCGCCAGCAGGGGCGTGCGGCCGGAGGAATGGTTCGTGGTGCGGAACGCGCGCATGCCTTCCGTGCTGGTGGAGGTCGGCTTCGTGACCAACCAGGAGGAAGCCAGGCTGCTCGCGGACCCCGGACACTTGCGGAAGCTCGGCGAGGGAATCTATAATGGAATAGTCGCGTTCGTGGACCATTTCGAGAGAAGAAAGGCGGCTCCGAGCCCGTGAAGATAGACATAGCATCAGTGACGAGCAAGGCCGTCGGGCTGTTCGAGGGTTTCTTGAGGCCCAGGGTGCTCTGGTTCGCCTGCCTGGGCATCTCGCTCATGGTGAGCGCCGGGGCCGTGCTGGCGCGGCCGTTCGCGCGTCCGGCCACCCTCTGGTTCCCGTCCCTCGAGACCGGACGGCTCCTGCCGGAGGTCCGGTACATGCGCGGCAGCGACACCGGCGAGCTCCCCGAGGCGCTCGTGGCGCGGGAGCTGCTCCTGGGACCTGCCCGCACGGATTCCGGCCCGATAGCGATGCCCGGCACGGACCTCCGCCTGGCGCACCGGTCGGCCAACGCCCTGTACGTGGACGTATCGGCGGGGATGCTCTTCGGCAGGCTCGGCAAGGACGGCGTGTACCGGGCGCCGCCCGTCGAGCCGGCGACGGCGCTCGAATCGCTCCGCAGGACCATGTCCTGGAACTTCCCGCGGAGGCTGCTGGTGCTGACCGTCGAGGGGCGCGAGCCGTATGCGCCCGACCCCGACCCGGAAACCGCCGAAACCGTGAAAAAGGAATAAAATAATTGACAAAGGCATTGGCGGGACTATAATCAATGCAAATTGGGTAAATGTAAACGCGCACTATGAAAGGAGCATCTGAATGAGAAGGCAGTTTATCCTGATCGCCGTCGCTCTCATGGTTCTATGCGCCGCGGTCGCCTTCGCGGACGAAGCTGTACTGATCGACTTCTCCCTCCTCGGGGCGGACATCATCAAGGACCCGGCCGGTGGCGAAGCGCTCACCCAGAACCGGGCCACCATGATGGACTTCTCCACCGTGGCCGGCGCAAGCTACACGGACGAGCAGAAGAAGCAGATGGCCGTGTCCTTGGCAATCGCCAACTGGGACGTCGTCCTCGCGTCCTCCTCCAGGACCAACGAGAACCAGACGCTCTCTTACACCAAGGAAGCCAAGGTCGACGCGGAAGCCGCCAAGTACCCCGGATCCACGGTCCTGGGCGTCCGCGTGCACTTCCCCCTCGAGCCCTTCAATTCCTGGGCCCGCATCGAGCCTCCCTTCGAGGTTCCCGCGTTCGAGCCCAAGGCCGACATCGACGACACCGGCACCATCACCGAGCGGACCGGAGCCCAGACCGGCGACCCGGTCACCGCCCGCATGAGCCGCTTCGAGGGCAGCTATGACGCCACCACCAGGATCACCACCGCCCTCGGCGTGGTCAAGAACGTCGGCGTCATCAAGGCCATCTCGGTCAGCGTCCGCGGCCTGAACTTCCCGCACGGACTGTCCGTCATCCTCAAGGACCAGGACGGCATCGAGCGGACCATGTTCATGGGCTACCTGAACTTCGACGGCTGGCGCGAGCTGCGCTGGGACAATCCCCAGTACATCACCGACGTCCGCAACCGCGAGCTCAGGATCTACCCGCTGTACCCGAAGAGCACCCCCTTCGTGAAGTTCGCCGGCTTCCTCGTCACCCGTGACGCGGCCGCCCCCGGCGGTGATTTCATCACCTACGTGAAGGACGTCAAGATCCTGTACGACAAGGCAGTGCTCGAGCCCCTCCGCGACATCGACGACGAAGGCCTCTGGGGCATAGTCGGCCAGCGCGAGGAAGACCGCAAGCGGCTGGAGAGCCTCCGCTTCGGTGCCGCGCAGGTCATGCGCTACATCGAGCGCCAGAAGCAGGAAACCAAGACCGAATTCTCGGAATGATCCCATAGCGCGCATACCATACGGGGCTGCCCTCGCGGGCAGCCCCTTTTTCATGCCCGGGCCCTGAATCCGCTTGCGCGCCCCGGATAACGGGGCTATGCTCTGGGCATGGAGCCGACCGAGACGATACCGAGTCGGACTGCGCTCGAGCGGGAGTACAGGGCAGCCCTGCCCAGGCTCGAGCGGGTCCTGTCCGAGATGATCTCGCGGGTACGGGCGCGGCTGGAGCTCACCGGCCTCTTCCCCGCCTACAAGCAACGCATAAAATCCTTCAACAGCTACTTCTCCAAGCGCGTCAAGTTCATGCGCGAGGCCGTGTCCGCCGGGACCAGGCCGCTCCCGGTGACCGACGTGCTGGCCGTGCGCGTGATCTGCCCGTTCATCGGGGACCTGCAGCGGGTGGAGGACGCCCTGGCGGCCGAGTTCACCATCCGGGAGGTCGAGCACAAGGGCTCCCAATCGTCGTTCAAGGAATTCGGCTACCAGTCGACACACCTCCTCCTGGAGCTGCCGGAGGACCTGCGGGACGGCCTGGAACTGCTGGAGCCTCCCGTCTGCGAGGTGCAGGTACGGACCATCCTGCAGGACGCCTGGGCGGAAGTGGAGCACGAACTGGTCTACAAGGCCGAGTTCACTCCCTTCGACGACCCCATGCGCAGGAAGCTGGCCGCCCTCAACGCGAACCTCACGCTCTCGGACATGCTCTTCCAGGAAATCCGCGATTATCAGCACCAGCTCAACAACGAGCTGGCCAAGCGACGCGTCGCCTTTTTCAAGAAGATCGAGGATACGATAGACAAGGATTTCTACTCGGGCGGGAAGGAACCCCAGGCGCGCAGCCCGGGCGCAGCCAAGGATCCGGCCTGGCTCGGCCCGTGGAAATCCCTCGACGACCTGCTCCTGGAAGCCCTCAACGCCCACAACCGGGGCGACTACCTGCACGCGATAGACATCTACTCGCACATACTCGCCATGAACCCCAAGCCGGAGATCCGGGCGCTCATCCACAAGCACCGGGGCATGGCGTACTTCGCGGAGAGCCGCTACGACGAGGCCATAGAGGATTTTTCCACGACCCTGGCCCACGACGACAAGGCCTACAAGGCGGCCTACTATCGCGGCGTGGTGCAGAGCGTCAAGCTCAACTACGCCGCCGCCATAGACGACTTCAACCTGGCCCTGGCCATGCATCCGTACCACTTCTATTCCACCTACCGCAGGGCCCAGGCCTATTACCATCTCGGCGATTATCCCAAGGCCCTGGCCGACTGCGAAGAGGCCCTGCAGCTGGATCCGGGGAACGAGTTCCTCAAGCGGCTCAAGAAAATGACGCTTGCCCGTCTCAAGATGTGAGCGGTCGCCGCGGCCGATCTTGACATCGGAGTGGCTTATTCGCTAGTATCGCCCTGTCCAGAACGCATGTCCCCTTCGTCTAGAGGTTAGGACACCGGGTTTTCATCCCGGCAACAGGGGTTCGATTCTCCTAGGGGATAGACGATCAAACCGGCCGCACGGCCGGTTTTTTATTTGCGCGGAAAGGAGAATCGAACCGAGGCGGGCCTGCGACAGGCATCCGGCGCGGCAGCGCCATGGAAGGAAGCCGGCGCAGGGATGCGCCGGGCCAGGCGAGGCGGCCCGGAACGAGCGCGAGGGATGCGCGCGAGCGGAGGGCGATTCTCCTGGGGGATAGACGATCAAACCGGCCGCACGGCCGGTTTTTTATTTGCGCGGCATTGGTTTACGAAAAAATCCCGATATGGTATACAGGAACATGCCTCCGGCCGAGGCCGTTCATCGCGCGCCGCACCATTGCGCCTGGCTGGGGTGATAGCATAAGTTCAGGAGGTTCTATGAGATCCAAGATCCTGCTCATCGCGCTGGTGCTCCTGGTCGCCGTGGCCGTGCCCGCGACCTTCGCCACCGGCGTCGGCGCCGCGTTCGGATTGCCCTTCGGCGGCCTGCCCGGATCCAATGTCATGCTCTCGCTCAAGCTTGACCAGGTGCCCTTCCTCATGGGGATAGGCTTCAGCCTCGGCGAAACCCAGACCAGCTTCGGGTTCACCGGCGATTACTGGGTGCTCAACGAGAACCTGTTCTCCTTCATCAACTACTACCTCGGGCCCGGCTTCTACCTCGGCTACTCGGGTGACGTGCTGCTCGGCGGCAGGTTGCCCATCGGCATCAACATCTTCCCGGTCAGGAGCCTGGAACTGTTCCTGGAGGTGGCCCCGACCCTGGCGGTCAGGTTCTCCGATCCGATCGTGTTCCCCGAGTTCGGATTCCAGGGGGCGTTCGGCCTCAGGTTCTGGTTCTAGGTGGCGGATTGCCGTCCGGTCCGCTACGGATCGGGACGGCTATCGACGGGGCGCCCACCGGGGCGCCTCGTTTCATTTTCCCGATTCCTCGAGTTCCTTCCATCGTGCCATGGCCCTCCGGAGGTGCGGTATCACGATGGAGCCGCCCACCACGAGCGCTACATTCATGGCCTCCGTGTACTCGGCCGCGCTCGTCCCCTCCTCGTGGCACCTGATGGTGTGGTAGAGGATGCAGTCGTCGCAGCGCAGCACGGCGCTCGCTACCAGGCCCAGGAGCTCCTTGGTCTTGGCGTCCAGGGCCCCCGCGCGGTAGGTCTGGGAATCAAGGCTGAAAAAGCGCTTGATCTCCAGGTTGGCGTTTTGCAGGGTGTGTTCGTTCAGTTTTTCCCGCTGGGCCTGCCAGCTTTCGATATCCAGGTCGAACACCGGTGTTCCGTCAGCCATGTTCCATCCTTTCTTGCGCATCGGTCATGCGGGAGCATACACCGGCCGCCGCGCGATTGTCATTTACCGGCTGGACTAAATATATGAAAAACACTATATTATCGGTACATACAGATCCTGAGGAGCGCATCATGCCCGAACTGCTGACCGTCGAGACATTCAAGGAAAAGATTTTCAACTATGACGAAGACAAGGAATGGAAGTACCGGGGCGAACTGCCCGCTATCGTGGATTTCTACGCCGACTGGTGCGGCCCGTGCCGCATGCTGGTGCCGACGATTGAGAAACTGGCCCAGCAGTACCAGGGCAAGGCCATTGTGGCCAAGGTCAATGTGGACAACCTCTCGTCCTTGGCTTCCCGTTACGGCATCCAGGGAATCCCGGCGGTGTTGATCTTCGACAAAGGCAAGGAAGTCCAGCGCCTGGTGGGCGTGCGCTCCCAGGGCGACTATGCCAAGGCCCTCGACAAACTCGTGGGCCAGGGCTC
>JAKLIU010000113.1 GCA_022709445.1 Spirochaetota bacterium
AACCTGCTGTTCTCCTACGGCTCCCAGCGCATCCTGGCCGAGGAGCGCGGCATAGACCAGCGGCTGCTCTGGGAGCACAGCAAGCGCTGCGCCTACTACGCCTACAACCTGGCCAAGAACTTCAAGTCGACCAACCGCCTCCTGCAGGACGACGCCTACGTGGGCGGCATGCTCCACGACATGGGCAAGATCATCTTCTCCGCGGTCCACCCGGAGCTCCTGGACCACATCAAGTCCTTCTGCGACGCCAAGGGCATCGAGGAACGCACCTTCGAGGACCTGGCCGGCGGCATGAACCACGCCGAGATCGGGGCGCGCGTCGCCAGCAAGTGGAACTTCCCCGAGGCCCTGGTCGCCGCCATCCGGTTCCATCACGAGCCGGCGCTCATGACCACCGACTTCAAGGACGTGGCCTTCACCGTGTACCTGGCCAACGTGTTCTGCGAGTACGAGAGCAAGGGCATGACCTGGGACCAGATCGACAAGACCGTGCTGCAGGACTTCGGGTTCATGGGCGAGAAGCAGTTCGCCAAGACCGTGGAGGCCTTCGGTGAGGGCTTCCGCCAGGAAACCATGAAGGAACGCGAAAGCACCGTGGGCCGCCGCTGAGAACCAGTCCTGAGCGCTGACGAGACGGCCTTCCGGCAATCGCCGGGAGGCCGTCTTCATTCCGCGGGTCGCCGCTCCCGGGATCGCGCGAACAGGGAGAACGCCGCCCACAGCGCCAGCACGAGCCCGATCTGGTACCACATCCAGGCCGGAAGCCCGGCGACGATCCTGGCCTGACGGCCGAAATTCCAGGCGTCGGTGGCCGCGGCCAGGAGGACCAGGCATGCGGCCAGGAAGCCGGGTCCCGCGGGCAGGCCGTGTCCGGTGGCCATCAGCCGCCCCCGGCGGTTTCGCTCCAGCCAGGCCGCGCCAAGCACCAGGCACTGCACCAGCGCGTTGAACAAGGCCGCGGGGAGCGGCGGGGAGAACAGCCCGAAGCCTTCCAGGATCACCAAGCCGGTGCCGGTCGCCAGGGCGGCCCATGCCCCGGCCGCGCCGACCCCGGGCAGGTAGATGGCGGCCAGCGCCACGGGCGCCATCGACGCGTATCCCGGGAAGGCCGTCTTGTTCAGGAAGCCGAGCATGGACTGGGGCGGGCGGAGCGAAACGACCAGGGCGATGAGCGCCAGGACAAGCCCGGCCCGGGCGGCGGTACGCGGATCGGCCTTGCGACGGGGCAGGAACTCCTCGGTCACTATCGACGCGCAGGACAGGAGCTGGCTGTCCATGGTGGACATCAAGGCCGCCAGGGCGGCAAGCGAGAAGACCGGCCCCCAGACCGACCCGGCGACCAGGCCGGAGAGCAGCGTGAAGATCCCGTCCGAGGCCGGCGCGGACAGGCCCGGCTGGAGGGTGCGGCCCATGACGCCAATCGCGGTCATGGGAAGGAACACCAGCAGCGCCACCAGCGGATAAAAGGCCATGCTGCGGTACAGGTCCCGATCCGAGCGGGCGGCGTAGAAGCGCTGGATGAAATGGGGGAACATGGGGTCGGCCAAGCCCCACAGGACGTAGTAGCCCAGGAGGGCCGTCCAGGGGATCGAACCGTCGGCCCCAGCGCGGGCACCGGCCGCCCCGTCGCCGGCGATGGCGGCGAGGAACCCGCCGTCGGCCGCGAAACGCGCCATGAGGGCGAAGGCGACCAGACCCAGCCCGACCAGGACGATCAACTGGAAGACGTCGGTGCCCGCGACCGCCTTCATGCCGCCGCGGAACACGTACAGGGCGATGCAGGCGGTGACCAGGGCGGCACCCAGCCAGACCGGCCAACCCGTCGCCGCGGCAAGGGTCCTGCCCGCCGAACCCGCCTGGATGGCCAGGTAGGGCAGGGTATAGGCCAGCGACAGGAGCGAGAAGGCCTTGCCCAGCCCGCGGGAGCCGAACCGGCCCGCCAGCAGGTCTCCGGGCGTGGTCCAGCCCCCGGCCGCGGCCATCCGCCTGAGCGGGACGCCTATCAGCGCGAACGACAGGGCCATGAAGCCGGTCCCGAAAGCCATCACCGGGAAGAAGGCCCAGCCGCTGCGGTACGCCGCTCCCGTGACCCCGAAAATGGTGAAGGCCGACAGGTTGGAGGCCGCCAGGGTGGCGAGCAGGCGGAAACCGGACAGGTTCCGGCCGCCCAGCGCGAAGTCCGAGGAATCCTTGGGCCTGGCGCGCTTGAGCGCGAACAGGGCGCTGAGGGCCAGGAAGCCGGCGATGGCGATGACGGAAGGGCTCATGGGTGCTCCAATACCGAGGATACTGGAGGCTTGGATGGCCGCGGGGGGCCTAAGCGGAGGGCGAACTCCGCGCATAGCCTGCTGTGGGGGAAACGCCGGAGGCCTTATAGCACGGACTTGCGCGCCGGGTAAAGCCTGGACCTCGACTCAGCGCGCCGCTTCCCAGGCGGCGTAAAACTCGAGGAAGAACTGTTGCACCCCGCCGAAGAATCCGTCCTGCAGGGCGACGCCGGCCATGCCGACGAAGCGCCAGTGCCAGCTCTCCCATACGTAGCCGGTCACCGCCTCCATGCCTTCGGGGAAGGAAAGCGAGAAACCGAACCGACTGGCGTTGGCCGCCACCCAGCGGCCAGCGGCGGTGTCCGCGAACCCGTCGTCGATCGGGCTGAAGTCGACGGCCGTGCCCAGCTGGTGCTGGGAACGTCCGGCCCTGGCGGAAAAACGGGAAGCCTCCGCCTCGCCGTAGGCTGCGACGTTCCTGGCGAACAGGTCCAGCTGGTACGCGTAGGAGCGGTAAGCCGAACCGATCACCAGCCCGACGCCTTCCGTTCCGGCGGCGGCGACCATCCGCGCCAGCGCATCCAGGGCGGGCCGCCTCAGCCGCATGCCGGGTTTGGTCACGGGGATGCCGGCCAGATCCAGGTCGGACAGGTCGGCGGGAGCGTGGCTTTCCGGAAGGGGGTGGGCCTTGTCCACCAAGATCAGGAGCCCGCCGGCCGCCGCGGACTCCGCCTCGGCCTGCTCCAGCAATGAATACAGGCGCCCGGGCGATGCCCTGAACGCGGCCAGGAAAGCGCTCCGGACATCGGGGGGCAGGACTTCCGCAGCGCTCTCCACGCGGGCGGCTCGCGGGTCGACCGGCGCGGCGGGGGCCGGAGCCTGCGCTTCCGCTCGCCTGGCGCAGGACAGGAGGAGGCCGCACAGGAGGATGATCGAAGCCAGGAGGCCGTTTCGTTCGCTCATGCCCGGACTCTACACCGCGAACCGCGCCCGCCGCAAGGCAAGCCCGGAGCGGCGCTTGCCGAGCCCGGCCGCGGCGGGGTACTGTCGCCTCACACCATGACCACGAAACGCTACGATCGGTTCTGCGTACTCCGCGATTCCTTCAGGGAACGGGTGGAGGCCTGGTCCTCGGCCCTCCCGGAATTGGCGGACGCCCAGCGCGAGCTGGCCCGGACCTCCGGGACGCCCGCCTACGCCGTCGAGACGCCGGTGGTCTACAACCGCGACCTCGACCTGGTCGGCCCCGGCGACCGGGTTGCCTGGGTGCTGGTGGCCGACAATCCCGGCAAGAAGGAACAGGCCGCCGGGGCCAACCGCTACCTGATCGGGCCGTCGGGCAAGGCCGCGGAAAATTTCTTCTCCAGGGAACTGGGCGTGGACTTCCGCTCGCGTACGGTCATCGTGAACAAGACGCCCATCCACACGCCCAAGACCGTCCAGCTCCGCGCGCTCGCGGCCGGCCGGCCCCGGATCACCGCCGTGCTGGAGGAGAGCCAGGCGTTCATGGCAGCCCTGGTCCCGGAACTCCAGGCGGCGCTGGGCGCGCCGGTCTGGATCATGGGCATTTCCGAGCTGGGCAGGCGCGGCATCTTCGCCCCGTGGAAGGCGGCCCTGCTCCAGGCGTATTCGCGAGCATCGCCGGGACTGCTCGACGGGGTGTACGTGTTCAACCATTTCTCCATGGGCAGCTTCGCGACCGAGCTCAAGCGCCGCCGGCTGCCCGGCGAGACGACGCCCCGTGCGGTGCTTCGCATCGGCGCGGAGAACCGCGCACGCAGCCTGGGCGAATAGCGAGCATCCCGCCGAGCGGTATCCAAAAAAACGGAAAAACGATATCCTTTCCGCGCGGCCGCGCCGCCCCATCGATCATTCCGGAGTAGGTTTCATGCGATCCAAGACCCCCCGCACCGCAGCGCTCGTCGTCCTGGCTGTCCTGGCCATCCTGGCCGCCACTTCCCAGGCCATCCCGGGCTCGCCGGCTTCCGCGCCCTCCGTCCGGCCGGCCGACGCCAGGCTGCCCCAGGGTGCCCTCATCGGCTCGGCAAAGGGGCTGTTCCGCATCGACGCGTCCGGCATGCCCGTGTCCATCCTGGCGGGAACCGAGGTGCGCAAGATCGTGCGGGCGGGCGACTCCTGGTACTTCCTCACCGACCGGGGGATACTGCACAGCCCGGACCTGCTCTCCTTCGCCGAACGCAACGCCGGTATCCCCGTGAAAACCCTCAAGACCTACGACGACGGCGTCAAGGCCTTCGTCAGGGAAATACAGGAGATCAAGGACCTGGAGGCGGATCCATACGACCCGCGCACGCTCGTCGCCTGCACCAAGGACGAAGTCTACCTGACCAGGGACGGCGGCCAGTCCTGGACCGCGATCCCCTCTCCCGCCACCCAGCCCGGGCTCAAGGCGGTGGCCGTCACCAGCAAGCCGGAAGGCATGATCCTGGTGTCGCACCCCATCAAGGGTCCCTTCCGGCGGCCCCTGGCCGGCGGGTCATGGAAGGAAATCGGCGGCGATCTGGGCAAGAGCGACCCCTCCACCAGCGCGGACGAGATTTCCGACATCGCGGTGGAGGCCGCCGCGGCCGGCCCCGTGATCTGGGCCTCCAACTCGTTCCTGCACCGCATCTACCGGCTGGACGCGACGGGCGGGTCCTTCAAGCTGGCCTACGGTACGCCGGCGGAATTCGCCGGGCTGGACTCGCTGGCCCCCGGACCGGACGGCCTGCGCTACGTGACCGAGGGCAAGGTGCTCAGGCTGGAAGGCGGCCCGGCTTCGTTCTCTTCCGGGGAATCGGCCCCGCACACCGCGTTGGCGCTGGCCGCCTCGGCCGCCGTGCCCGCCCAGCTGAACGCGCTGTGGCTGCCCGCATCCGGTTCCTCGGGGGAACTCTCGCTGAGCGAGCTCTGGATGGTGGCCTTCAAGAGCGACAAGCCCTACCGGGCCGCCGCCGACGGCCGGCTGGGCCTCTACCTGCAGACGCACTTCATGGTGGATCCCGTGACCCGGGCCAAATACGATGCCATCATGACAGAGCGCCGGCTGGACATGGTCGTCATGGACATGAAGGACGATTTCGGCAGGCTGCGCTTCGAGCCCAGGGATCCCCTGGTCAAGTCGCTGGGCAGGACCGTCAACCCGCTGGACGTCGAGTCTTTCGTCAGGGAGATGAAGGCCAAGGGACGCTGGCTGGTGGCGCGCATCGTGGTGTTCAAGGACCAGCGCCTCTACGAGCAGGCGGGCGGGGCCTACGCGGCCTGGGACGCCTCGGCCAAGGCTCCCTGGCGCGGCTACGAGCTGGAGACGACGACGGTGCCCGCGACCCCCGCGCCCGGAGCGCCCGCGGCCACCGTGACCCCGGGCTCGACCACCACCGTGACCACGCGCAAGTACTACGACGAGTACTGGGTGGACCCCTACAGCGAGAAGGTCTGGGAGTACAACGTCGCGGTGGCCCGCGAGATGATCGCCCGCGGCTTCGACGAGATCCAGTTCGACTACATACGTTTCCCCACGGACGGCGTGAACCTGGACCAGGCGAGCTACCGCTGGAAGGACGCCGGCATGGACAAGGAGAGCGCCCTCATGTCCTTCCTGCGCTACGCCAGGGAGCACATAGCCGCGCCCATCAGCATCGACATCTACGGCGCCAACGGCTGGTACCGCTCCGGCGTGCGCACCGGCCAGGACGTGGAGCTGCTGTCGCGCTACGTGGACGCGATCTGCCCCATGTTCTACCCCTCGCACTTCGAGCAGGGCTTCATGGGCTTCGAGCCCGCCGCGCTGCGCCCCTACCGCATCTACCGCATCGGCACCCTGCGCAACTCGTTCATCGCCAGGAAGAAAGCCGTGATCAGGCCCTGGGTACAGGCCTTCTACCTGAACGTGCGCTACGACCGCGAGTGGTATTCCCCCAAGTACATCAGCCTGGAGGTGGACGGCGTGCGCGACTCGTCCAACGAGGGCCTGACTTTCTGGAACAATTCCGGCAACTACGCCGACATACCGGTTCTGGAGACGGCCCCCGACGGGCGCCTGGCCGCCAGGCCATCCGGCAGGGGCATACTGGACTGAGCGCCCGCCGCGGTGTAGGATCGGGCTTGGCCGCTTCACGCGGCCTTCAATCCGGAGGAGGCAGCCCATGAACCAGACAAGGCGCCGATACCAGGACCCGCGGCGCGCCTGAAGACCCGCCGCTCACCATACGGAAACGCCCCGATGCGACGCATCGGGGCGTTTTTTCGCCGGATGCGCGTACCCGGTCAGTAGCCCAGCGAATCCCCGACGACGATCACGGTGAAATCCGACAGGGACGGCCGCTTGCGCAGGATGTGGTAT
>JAKLIU010000114.1 GCA_022709445.1 Spirochaetota bacterium
GAGATCGCCATCAAGCAGGCCGAATTGGAGCAGCAGAACCTCCAGTTCGCCGTCACTCAGTCGACGAACCTTCGTCAGGTTGTCATCCAGGCAGCGCAGTCCTGGGCCGGTCAGCTTGTGCAGATCAACGCCCAGGCGCTCCAGTTCGTCCTCGAACGCGTCCACCTCGGCGCGCGTGGGTTCCCGGTGGGGGAGTCCTTCCACCGGGTTCCACGGGATCACGTTCACCTGGGCCTTGAGCGGCAGTATCCACGCGGCCATGTCGCGAGCCGACTGCAGGCTGGAATTCTCCCCGCCCATGATGGCCGCCTCCAGGGTGATGCGGTCGCCGGTGGCGGCCTGGTACTCGAGGAGCGCGTCCTTGAGGGAGGCCAGGTTCCAGCGCCGGTTGACCGGCATCAGCCGCCCGCGCAGCCCGTCCTCGGCAGCCGTCAGCGAAACGGCCAGGCGCACGTGGGGCCCGTTCGCGGCCAGGTCCAGGATGCCGGGCACGATGCCGCAGGTGGAGATGGTGATCTTCCTCGACGAGATGTTGAATCCGTCGGGATGGGAGAGGAGGGCGATGGCCCTGCGTACCGCCTCCAGGTTCAGGAGGGGCTCGCCCATGCCCATGAACACCACGTTGGATATCCGCCCGCGCAGCCGCGCCAGGTGCAGGTACTGCTCCACGATCTCGTGGGCCGCGAGGTCGCGCAGGAGGCCCAGGGTGCCGGTCTTGCAGAAGGCGCAGGCCATGGGGCAGCCAACCTGGGTGGACAGGCAGGCGGTCATGCGGCCCTCCGCGTCGGACAGCAGCACCGCCTCGATGGCCGAGCCGTCGGACAGCCTGATCCTGAGCTTGGCGGAGCCGTCCGCGTCGTCCAGGGCGGCTTCGACCGAGGATGAGAGGAGCCGGGGCGAGAGCGCGGCCAGCCGTTCGCGTTCCGCGGCGGGGAAGTCGGTCATGTCCATGAAGGAAGCGGCGCCCCGGACCAGCCAGCGGAAGGCCTGGCCGCCGCGGAACCCGGGGCTCATGCCCCAGGCCGCGGCTATCTCGTCGGGCAGCAGGCCTGCGATCGGCGGGATGCCTGCCGCCGGGGCGGCAGGTCCGCTCACGGGTTCTGTATCCTCGCCAGCAGTTCCTGGATGTGCGGGTTGCGTATCCCCAGGCGCTGGAAATCCTGCAGGGTTTCCTCCGCCTTGCGCTTCTCGCCGGAAGCCAGGTAGCAGTGCGCGAGTTCCAGGTGCAGGCGGTAGTTCTTGCCGTCGTTCTGCACCAGCTTGCGCAGCGACTCCGTGGCCTCCTGGACCCTGCCCTGCATCCGGGCGATGGTGGCCAGGCCCAGGACCGCGTAGACGTCGAACTCTATGTTCAGGGCCCGCTCGTAGTAGGAGGAGGCCTCCCCGAAGTCGCCCATGACCCGGTAGGCGTCCCCGGCGCGGGTCAGGATCACCTTGTTGCGCGGATCGTGGTCCAGGATGCGGTTCCAGTACTCCAGGGACTTGGCCTGGTCGCCCGTGCCGCGGTAGCAGTCAGCCAGGCCGAAGAGCGCGTAGAAATTGTCCGGTTCCTTGACCAGGGCCTTCTCGAAGTAGGGAACGCCCATGTCGAACTGCTTGAGCTTGCGGTAGCAGTTCCCGATGGAGGTGAGTACCCGGATGTCCACCGCGTCGCCCTGGGCCTCCACCATGCGCTGCCAGTAGTGGAGCGCGTCGCGGTACTCCTTGAAGTCGTAGTGCAGGTGACCGAGCCCGATGAGGGCGTAGGGATTGTCCGTCTCCATCTCGAGCACGCGCAGGTAGATGGCCTTTGACTTGCGGAAGTCCCTGACCTTGCGGTACGCGTCGGCGATGCGGGTGAGCACGGTGATGTTGCGGTTGTCGTGGAGCAGGTACTGCTCCCAGATCTCGATGGCTTTCTGGTACTGGTTGAGTGCCTTGTAGCAGTCAGCCAGCCCGAAGAGGGCGTAGTTGTTGCCCGGGTGGTAGATCAGGCACTTCTTGTAGTGGTCCACCGCGTCCCGGTGGGCGCCGCGCTTGCGCGCCGCGTCCCCGAGCCCGACGAGGGCGTAGTTGTTCTCGCCGTCCTTCTCCAGGATCATGCGGAAGTTGCGCTCGGCGTCCGCGGTGCGGTTCTCCTTGAGGAATTGGTATCCCTTCTTGGAGAGCTCCGCGATTTCGGCCAGTTCGGGGTTCTGCTGGGGGGCCGTCCCGGCGTCGAACCCGTGATCAGGATCGTGGTTGGCGGGGTCGCTCATGTGGTTTCCTCTTCGGTGAGCATTTTTCGTATGGCTTGGGCCGCTCTCGCGACCAGTTCATCGCTCCTCGGGGTGTCGTGGGACAGCTTGAACATCTTGAGGGCATCCACGGGCTTTTCCTGCTCCAGGTAGCGCTCCCCGACCCGTATGAGGCCGTCGGAATACCCGGTGGTCTGGAAGATGCGGCGCGCCGTCTCGGTGTCGCCCTGGTTGAAGAGGATATTGCCCCGCCGGTTCAGCTGGGCTTTCTGCTCGGGATTCAGTTCCTCGTTGGGTCCGTCGACGGCCTTGATGAGGCCCTCTTCCGGGAAACGTCCGAAAATCGTTTCATCCATGGATATGACCGATCCTTTTTCATGTCCGGGCAACGTTACCGGACAAATATATTGGATGATCCGGTTTTAATCAATTGAAGAATCGCCACCCGCGGCCCCCGCCCGACCCGGGCATGATTGTTTTCAGCGGGCGGCGCGCTATACTTGAGGTCACGGTCGATACCAACATCCCGTGCGGCGAAGTCCCCGACCTCGCCCTGATCGGAGCGCGACATGGCACACGAAACCCCCCGCTGCGCGTCAACCGGCGCGGACTTCCCGGGATCCCCCGACCTGTTCCTGGATGCCGTCGACCTTCCGTCCGCGGAGCCCCTTGCCTGGCCCTTCGGCCCGGACCGCGCCGAGCCCGCCGGCCATGCCGTCCACGGCGCGTCCCTGGACCCGGATGCCAGGCTGGCCAGGATCGTCCGCCTCCTCGACCGCTGATCAGTCCGCCCGCGCTTGCCCGTCCGCTCCGTCCGCCCTCCGGTAGAACCTGACGATCGACCTGCCGTATTCCCGCTCGTCCTCCATGGCCAAGTCTCCCGCCGAGCCGGGCATGGCGTTCTCGGAGGGGTAGTGCACCATGAGGAGCCCGCCCGGCTCGACGAGGCCGGCGGCGGCGATGTCCGCCACCATGGCGGCCTTGAACTCGTAGGGGAAGGGCGGATCGCAGAACACCAGGGACCAGCTCCGGCCGCCGCGCTTGATGAAGCGCTCCACCGGCATGCAGTGGCAGTCGATGCGCTCGTCGGCGATGGACACGTTGCGTATCAGGGTGGAGAGCTTGGCCCGGTCCCGCTCGACGCAGGCCACCGGCGAGGCGCCGCGGCTCGCCGCCTCGAGGGCCACGATGCCCGAGCCGGAGAACAGGTCCAGGAAGGACCTGCCGGACAGATCCCCCAGTATGGAGAACAGGGACTCGCGCATGCGGTCCATGGCCGGCCGTATCTCGTACGGCCCCCGGGGCACCTCGACGACGCGGCCGCGGTAGCGGCCGCCGGTGACCCTCAGGCCGCCCATCGCGGCGCCTTCATTTCCGGTGCTCGCGGAAGGCCCGGGCCAGGTCGCGCTTCACCTCGCGGTCCTTGATGGATTCCCGCTTGTCGGCGTACTTCTTGCCCTTGCACAGTCCCAGCTCCACCTTGACGCGGCCCTTGCGGAAGTGGAAGTCCAGTGGCACCAGGGTGTAGCCCTTCTCCTCCACCCGGCGCTTGAGCCGTTTGAGCTCCATCGCGTGCGCGAGGAGTTTCTTGGGCCGGTCGGGATCGTGGTTGAAGATGGAGCTGTAGCTGTATTCGGAGATGTGCACGTTGCGCAGCCAGAGCTCCCCGCGCTCGAAGACCGCGAAGCCGTCGGGAAAGGACACCTTGCCCATGCGCATCGACTTGACCTCGGAGCCCACCAGCACCACGCCGCACTCGAGGGTCTCCTCGACCACGTAGTCGAACCTCGCCCTCCGGTTCAGGGCGATGATCTTGACGCCTTCCATGCTCAGTCGCCCGGAGTCCCGGCGGGCACCAGCGCGACGCGGAACCCGAGGTAGTCGGTGCAGGCGTATTCCGCCACCGGCCCACGCGAGGACAGGTCCACGCCCTTGTCCTCCGGGACGGCCTTGTTGGCCCACGAGCCGCCCCTGACCACGGCGTCTGCCGAGGGGAACGCCCGCCTGCCTTCGATCCCCGCGGCCGGGGTGGCCGAGAAGGAATCGGCGGTCCACTCCCAAACGTTCCCGAGCATGCCCTTGAAGCCGGCCGCGTCCGCCGCGATGGACGCCGCGTCGGCGGGACCGGTCCTGCCGGCGTCCAGGAGCACGGGAGCCGGCGCGGGGCCAGCGGCCGCCCCGGCCGCGGCGGCGTAAGCCCACTGCGCCTCCGTGGGCAGGGCGAAGCGCCAGCCTTCGGGGGCCATGGCGGACAGCCACTCGCAGTACGCCTCCGCTGCCTGCCGTGAGACCCTGCGCACCGGTTGTCCCGGCGCGGCGAGCGAGAAGCCCGCGAGGTAGTCGGCGTCGGCCAGGCCTCGGGCGGCCAGGGATGCCGCCTCTTCAGGGGCCCATTCAGGCCGCGCCGCGACGAAGCGCGCGAACTGGGCGACCGTGGTCTCGGTGACGGCCAGGGCGAAGGGTTCAAGCCGGACCAGGGCGGGCCGTGCGGAAGGGGCGGTGACCGAGGCGGCGCCGCCCGGGAGCCGGATCAGCTCCACGCCGGCGACCGTCGTTCGTCCGGAGGGAGAGGGGGCGGGGGGAAGGCCGGTGACGGTCCCGGCGGCGGAGCGGAACAGGGAGCTGGCTTCGAGCGCGGACCGTGCGGCGGCGGGAAGCTGGGCGGCCAGGACCGCGAGCAGGGCCGGATCCTCCGCGAGCTCGGTTTGCAGGGTCCCCGCCAGCCGTGCCAGGCTCAGGGGCGTGAGCGCTGCGGACAGGCCGTCTGCGATCGCGACGGCCCTGAGGGCGTCCCGGGCCGATACGGGGTGCTGGGCGTAGGAGAGGGCCGCCCCGGCCAGCCCTGCGGCGGGCGAGCGCGCCCCGTTCCCGGGAGCCGTGTAGTCGAGCGCGGCCTCGGAGAGCGCCATGGGCAGCTGGTAAGCCTCGGCAGGCGGGCCGGTCAGGGCCCAGGCGGCGTAGTCGGCCATCCCCGCGCGCAGGACCCCGAGCGGATCGCCCGCGGCCTCCAGGGAGAGCTCCAGCGCGGCCCTGCGGGGGAGGAACAGGCTGCCGAACAGCCTGCCGCCGACCCGCACGGAAAGGGTTTGCCCCCGGAAGCCGCGCCGCTCGACCCTGATCTCGCGGTCCCCGGCCTCGATGAACACCGTGCAGGGCGTCGAGGCCCGGTAGGCGCCGTCCACGACGACCATGGCTCCGGGCGGGTCAGACCTGAACGAGTAGACCGTGCCGTTCTTCCCGATGCCCGGCAGGACCAGGAGGGCGAAGGCAAGCGCCAGGGCCGCCAGGGCGTACAGCGCGGCCAGGTAGCGCCCGGGGGCGATGCCGAAGATTGGCTTGAGCCGGACAACGGCCTCGTCTACGTCTTTTTGCGTGATGCGCTTGTCGTCGTTCATCGCCGCGGATTATAGGAGCCGCCGCCGAGGCTTGTCAACGCGACGATTAGATGGTAGCTTTTCGTTCCGATGGACGCCACACCCGATTTCTTCACGCGCCTCCAGGCCTTCACGGAATCCCGGCTCACCGCCCGGAAGCGCCGCCGTCTCGCGCAACGGCTCAAGCAGCAGGACAAGCACTGGCTCCGCGACTGGCTGGAGGCCATACTCTGGGCCGTCTGCATGGTCCTCCTCATCAACCAGTACCTGTTCCAGATGTACCGCATCCCTTCCGGATCGATGATCGGCACCCTGGAAGTCGGCGACATGATCTTCGTGAACAAGGTGGTCTACGGGCCGGAGCTCCTGCCCGGCCTGGGCAAGCTCCCCGGCCTGCGCGAACCGGAGCGGTCCGAGGTGGTCGTCTTCGAGAACCCCAGCTACATTTCCCGGGGACCGGTCTTCACGATACTCCAGCAGTTCATCTACATGGGGACGCTCACCTTCGTGGACATAGACAAGGACGAGTTCGGCAAGCCGCGCGTCCACTACCTCATCAAGCGGGCCGTGGGCGTGGGCGGGGATACCGTGCGCGTCGACGACGGGGAGGTCTCCTTCCTCTGGAAGGGGGCCGGGGCCTGGACCGCGGAGCGCGAGCACGTCGCGGCCCTCGGGGATCCCTATCCCATACTCAGGGAGTTCTCCCCGGGAAGCTATCCCGCCCTCCACGAACGGGCCAGGATGACCGCCATGGCCGACATGGGCATCCCGTCGGACGCCGAGCTCTCGATGCCGGCCATGTACGACGAGCTGGCCTTCTACCGGAGCTACGAGTCGGAGCTGGCGGCGGCCAGGCCCCACGACCCCCGGGTCGTGGCCGCAGCGCGGAAGATCTCCGCCGGCTGGTACGTGCCCGATGGCCGGGTGTTCGCCATGGGCGACAACCGGGACAATTCCCGGGACGCGCGCTGGCTCGGC
>JAKLIU010000115.1 GCA_022709445.1 Spirochaetota bacterium
CCCCGGCGCGCCGTGGAATCAGCCCTGGCCTTCCTGGACCGCAAGGAGAGCCTGGCCGCGGAACTCTCGCTCGGGGACGAGGACCTGCGCTTCCGCATCGGCGTGCACGAGGGCCTGGTGGCCACCGGCACCCGCGGCGAGTTCGAGGTGGTCACCGGGCACGCCATGGCCGTGGCCCAGCGCCTGCAGGGCGCCGCGGAGCCGGACGGCGTGCTGGTGTCCGACCCGGTCAAGGAACGCTGCGAGCGCGACTTCGAGTTCCAGGGTCCCATGGACGTGTCGGCCAAGGGCAAGACCGAGGCCATCGCCGCCTGGCTGGTGCTGGGGCCGGCCGCCGGCAACGCGCGGGACAAGGGTCCCTTCGTGGGACGCAAGGACATCCTGGACGAGCTCCTGCGCTCCTACATCAAGGACGACGCGACCACGCTCGCCGGCCGCTTCCTGGTCGGCGAGGCGGGCATAGGCAAGTCGCGCCTGGTCTCCGCCCTGGCCGAGCGCGCGCGCGGCTTCCCGGACTTCGCCTCGCCGGTGCTGGCGGTCAGGGCGCAGAAGTACCGCCACGCGCGCTACTCGGTGCCCACGGACATCCTGCTCTCCTGGCTGGGACTGGAGGCCGGCGCCGGCGAGGACGTCATCGGCACGGCCCTGGCGGCCATGCCCGGGGTGGATCCCGCGCACGCCGGCCGCGTGGCCGCGCTCTTCGGCCCCAGGGAATCCGCCCGGCCGGAAACCGACGCGGTCCTCTCGCTCTTCAACGTGTTCCAGGCCCTGCTCGAGCGTTACGCCCGGGCCATCTACCCGGTCCTGCTCTTCATCGACGACGCCCAGTCCATGGACCGGGAGTCCAGGGAATTCTTCCAGTACCTGTTCCGCAACGCCCGCGTCAAGCCCTTCGCCGTCATGGCGGGACGCGACCACCCGCAGTCCCTGCGCGACGCCTTCCCGGAGCTCAAGCCGCTCAAGCTGGCGCCCCTGCCTCCGGCGGATTCGCGCGCCCTCGCCCTGGCCTGGTGGCCGGAATGCCCGGACGCCCTCCTGGAGCGCATCCTGTCCCAGTCCATGGGCAACCCCCTGTTCATCCGCGAGTACACCCTCTTCGCCCGCAAGCACCGGGACCTGTCCAGCCTGCCGGGCACCATACAGAACATGTTCATGACCAGCCTGGAGCGCTACGAGCCGGCGCTGCGCGACTTCCTCAGGGTGATGTCCGCCTTCATCGTGCACTTCACGGAGGAGGAGGCCGCCCGGGTCTTCGCCGCGGCCGGCGGCGACCCGGCCACGGTGCCGCGAGCGATCAGGCGCTTCCTGAAGGACGGCCTGCTGGCGCGCGACGGAGGGCATTACGCCTTCGCCCTGGACGTGCTCAAGAAGGCCCTGTACGCGGGCCTCCTCAACCACAACAAGCGCATCATCCACGGGGCCATAGCCGACATCATGGCGGAGCGCGAGCGACCCAACCGCCTGCGCCACATCCACCACCTGATGCGGGCCGAGCGCTGGGCGGAGGCCGCCGACGTGATGCGGCGCGACCCGGCGCGCAATTACCGCTTCGAGTACCTGGAGTACCTGGACCCGCTGTACAAGCGCCTGTCGCGCATCGCCGCCGACGAGGCCATCCAGCTCCTCCTGATCAAGAGCGCCCTCTACTTCAACTCCGGCAAGATCGACGAGGCCGAGCAGGAGCTCAAGCGCGTGATGCGCGTGGCCGTGGAGCAGCGGAACGACAACTGCATGGGCTTCGCCTACCACATGATCTGCGCCTACAACAACATGTCCTACGCCTTCCAGAAGGCCCAGTTCACCGGCCAGAAGGCCCTGTACTACTACCGGCGCGTGGGCATGTCCGCCCGGAGCGTGCAGAACGTGGTGCGAACCATAGCCTTCGCGGAGATCCAGCGCAACAACTTCGAGGAGGCCAGGGCCCTGGTGGACCAGACGGAGTCCCTGCCCGGCCGGGACGAGCTGGAGTACGCCGGCTCGCGGGCGGAGTTCAGGCTGTTCTCGGGCGACTACCGCGGGGCCCTGGCCGCGCTCCAGTCCATCACCTCACCCACTTCGGCGGAGGATTACGGCGCCGTGACCCGGTTCTTCGGCATGGACCTCAAGCTCAAGATACTCTGGCAGCTCTGCGATTTCCGCGCGCTCGGGCCGGCGGCCCGCGAGCTCCTGGAGGCCGGGTCCCTGAGCGAGCCGGCCATGGCCCAGGCCCACGCCATGGCCGCCGCGTCCGCGGCCGTCCTCGGGGATCCGGCCGCGGCCAGGGAGGGCTTCCTGCGCGCCGAGTTCTTCACCGAGCAGGCCCGCAATGACTTCGACCGCATCGACGCGCTGCGCACCCTTGCCCTCTGCCTCCTGGTGGCCGGGCAGGACGCCAGGGCGGAGACCTTCGCCCGCGACGGGCTGGTGCTGGGGCTCAGGCACTCCTGCTACTATCCCGCCTTCACCCTGGCCATGATCCTGGTGGTGACGGCCCACCGCCGAGGCGACCTGGCGGAAGCCCGCTTCTTCCTCAAGGAAGCGTCCTGGTTCTTTTCCACGGGCCTGCTCTTGCCCTACAAGGACGTCATCTTCTATTACTATTACATGGGACGGCTGTCCGACGGCCCCGCCGCCGCCAAGAACGCCGAACTGGCCCGCTCCCTGTTGGCGGACGAGAAAGCCCGGATCGGCGACCCGGCGCTGGTGGAGAACCTCCTCCGGCTCCGCGGCATGGCCGAGGTGGAAGGCGCGCCGGCTGGCGCTGGAGGGACGGATCGATGAGCGACTGCAACCTGGACATGGCCGAGACCATCGCGCGGCTGCCCGGGCTGGGCTCCCTGCCCCCGGACCGCCTGCACGCACTGGCCTCCATGGCCTCGCTGGAGAGCATCCAGGAAGGCCAAACCTTCTACCGGGAGGACGAGCAGGGCCTGGACGTCTACTACCTGGTCTCCGGACTGGTGGAGGGGCGGATGCGCATTCCCTCCAGCGGCCATGACGACAGCTTCAGGGTGCTCAAGTCCGGCAGCTGGTTCGGGGAGACCTCCTTCCTGGACGGCGGCCGGCGCGGATCGACCCTGGCCGCCCGGGAGCGCTCCCTGGTGGTGCGCCTGGACGGCACCGCGCTCAGGACCGCCTGCGAACGGGATCCGGTGCTCGGCCGCGCGGTTTACGCCGCCCTGGGCCGGGTGGCCGCCATGCGCGTGCGCGACACCGCGCTCGAGCTGCGCAACGCGGTCGGAAGCTACTAGGCCGGGCCATGGACAAGGACGACCGAATCGCGCTGTGGCAGGCGCTGGACACCGTGGGGGCAAGCCTGGGCGACGGGTACCGGGACGCCGTCCCCCTGCCGGACTTTTCCGACGAGGCCTGGGCCGACGCCGGCCCGTCCCGACCCGAGCCACGCTCCCCGTCCCGCGCGTTGGGACGCGTCCCCGCGGGGGGACGCACCCCCGATAGCCGCCCCGCCGAGGACCTGGGCGCGATCGAGGCGGAGGCCAGCCGCT
The DNA here is from genome assembly GCA_022709445.1 of Spirochaetota bacterium. Taxonomy (GTDB): domain Bacteria; phylum Spirochaetota; class Spirochaetia; order Treponematales; family UBA12059; genus JAKLIU01. Next base: position 3,486 of record JAKLIU010000115.1, read on the forward strand.
GCCTCAAGTGCCGCCTGGCCTCCGGCCGCACGCGAGTGGTCTTCGGGCAGGGCGTGCGCGCTCCGGCGGTCCTGGTGATAGGCGAAGGTCCCGGCGCCGAGGAAGACGCGCAGGGCCTGCCCTTCGTCGGACCGGCCGGACAGCTCCTGGACAGGATGCTCCTGGCCATCGGCCTGTCGCGCGAGACCAACGTGTACATCGCCAATATCGTGAAGTGCCGCCCGCCCATGAACCGCGACCCGGCCCCGGACGAGCAGGCGGCCTGCCGCGGCTACCTGGACAGGCAGCTGGAAGCCCTGCGCCCGCGGGCCGTGCTGGCGGTTGGCCGCATCCCGGCCCAGGCCCTCCTGGGCGTCAAGGACGGCATAGGCAAGCTCCGCGGCCGCGTCTGGGACTTCCGCGGGTTGCCCCTGGTGCCCACCTACCATCCCAGCGCCCTCCTGCGCGACGAGACGCTCAAGCGCCCCGCCTGGGAAGACCTGAAGCTCCTCAAGGCGCTCCTGCCCGATGCCTGAGTTCGTTTCCGTCGCCTTCGACCTGCCCCTGGACCGCGAGTTCAGCTACCGCAACCCGCCGGGAGCGGATGCGCGGGTGGGCTGCCGCGTCGAGGCGAGCCTGGGCAAGCGCCAGGCCATCGGCTGGGTGACCGGCGGCTCGGACGAATGCGGATTCGACCCGGCCATGGTGAAACCCTATCTCAGGCTCCTGGACGCGGAGCCCCTGTTCGGGGAAGGCAGCCTGGAGCTGGCCCGGTGGATGGCCGGCATGTACTTCTGCTCCCTGGGGGAGGCAGTCGCCGCCATGATGCCCTCCGGGCGCAAGGAAGGAGCGGCCCCGGCGGCCGGCGACGCTGCCTCCTTCGACGACGTGCGCATGGGCGAGGCGCCCATCACCCTGTCGGCGGAGCAGGAGGAGGCGCGGCTCCGCATCTGCGGCCGTCCGGGGGGCCGGTGGTACCTGTACGGCCCCACGGGCACCGGCAAGACGGAGGTGTTCCTCCAGGCCGCCGAGGCCACGGTGGCCGAGGGCCGCGGCGTCATCTACCTGGTGCCGGAGATCGCCCTGACCCACCAGGTGGTGGACGCCGTGCGCCGCCGCTTCGGGGAGAACTGCGCGGTCATCCACTCCGGCCTCACGCCGGCGCGCAAGCTGGCCGAGTGGCGGCGCATCCTCCGCGGGGAGGCCAGCGTGGTGGTCGGCGCCCGGAGCGCCGTGTTCGCCCCGGTGCGGAACCTTGGCCTCATCGTGCTGGACGAGGAACACGAAGGCTCCTACAAGGCGGGCAACGCCCCGCGGTACCACGCCAGGCAGGTGGCCATGCGGCGCGCGGCGCTGGAGGGCGCCCGCCTGGTGATGGGCTCGGCCACGCCCAGCGTGGAATCCTGGCGCCTGATGGCGGAGGGCGGAATCGAGCGGCTGTCCCTGAGCCGCAGGCTGGCCGGCGGGGAGATGCCCGAGGTGACCGTGGTGGACATGCGCGGCGAGGAAGGCGCACTCTCCCGCAGGCTGGTGGACGCGGTGCGCCAGGTCAAGGCCGAGGGAGGCCAGTCCATCCTGTTCCTGAACCGCCGCGGCTTCTCCTACTTCTGGAGCTGCCGCAGCTGCGGCGCCGAGGCCAGGTGCCGCCAGTGCTCGGTGGGCCTGACCTACCACAAGGAGCGCAACCGCCTGGTCTGCCACTACTGCGGCTACTCGGCCCCGCCCCCCGCGGCCTGCCCGGAGTGCGGGTCCCTTGACGCCGGCTGGGCGGGCTTCGGCACCGAGCGCGTGGAGGAAGACGCCGCCAGGCTCTTCCCCGGGATGAGCATAGCCCGGCTGGACGCCGACACCGCCGGGCGCAAGGGCGTGGTGGAGAAGACCCTGGACGACTTCCGCGAAGGCAGGACCGACATACTCCTGGGCACGCAGATGGTGGCCAAGGGCCTCAACTTCCCCGGCGTGCGCCTGGTGGGCGTGGTCCTGGCGGACACCACCCTCAACCTGCCCGATTTCCGCGCGGCCGAACGGGCCTTCGCGCTGGTCACCCAGGTGTCCGGCCGCGCCGGCCGCTTCGCCAAGGGAGGCAGGGTGATCGTCCAGACCTACCGGCCCATGAGCCCGGTGATCGCGCGGGCGGCCGCCCACGACGCCGCCGGCTTCTACGCCCAGGAGCTGGCCGTGCGCCGGGAACTGGACTTCCCTCCCTACGCCCGCCTCCTGCGCGTGGTGCTGCGCTCCAAGTCCAGGGAGCTGGCCCGGTCAGCCGCGCAGGAACTGGCCGCCCGCGCCGCCGCCTCGGCCGCCGAGGCCGGAACCCGGCCCTGCCCCGTCGAGGTGCTCGGGCCCGCCGAGTGCCCCATCTCGGTGGTGGCCGGTTCCGCCCGCTGGCAGATCATCCTGCGCTCAACGGACGCCGCCCCGGGACGCTCGGCCCTGCACGCGGCCCTCGACGGCTGGAAGGCCCCCTCCACGGTGCATGTGGAGATCGACCCGGACCCGGTCAGCCTGCTCTGAGGCCGCGGCTGCCGTCCCGGGCAGGGCTTCGCTTGCCAGGGACGCGCCGCGGCGCTACACTCCCCCCACGACATGAAGAAGACCGTCTCGACCATCCTCAGACTGCTCGCCGCGCCCCTCGTCGTGCTGGTGCTCGCCTCGACGCCGCTCATGTTCATGCCGGCCAGGGGCATCCCGACCTTCAGCCCCGGCCTGGCCCTGGACGCCATCGGCTCATGGTTCGACGGCCTGGCGACCGGGGAATCCTTCAACTACACCCTGGGCCAGACCAGCTGGCGGCTCCTGGACACGGCGCCCCGCTTCCTGGCCGTGTCCTTCCTGTACGTGGCCATCCCGGGCGCCCTGGGCCTGGCCCTGGGAATGGCCCTGGGCCTGCGGGCCAGGGGCCGGGAGGGCGGCATGGCGGCCCATGCCCTGGACACACTCTACGCCATACCGGACTTCATCATGGCCCTGCTCCTGCAGCTGGCAGTGCTCGTCTGCCTGGACCTGACCGGCTTCAAACTGGGCCGCATTTCCTACGACGCGACCGGCGGCACCGCCATGCTCCTGCCCTTCATCATGATG
>JAKLIU010000116.1 GCA_022709445.1 Spirochaetota bacterium
GATTTTTCCCCGCAGCCCGACCGGCGTTGGCGCTTTTCCCAGGAAGTATGGGTCGAACAGCTGGACGGCGACGCCGCGCTGGTCATGAACCCGGTCAACGGTCTCAGCCGCGGCAACCTGGGCCTGCTCCTCGGGGACCTGGAGCTGTCGGGAACCATCCGCATCCCGTACTGGGAGAGCGACGACCAGTGGGCCGGCGTCCAGTGGGCTGTACCCGAGGCAGACGGCACCGCGCTCATCCACGGGGGCTATTTCTTCAATATACGTCCCGACGGCATGGCGGCCCTGTACAAAGGCCCGTTGAGCCTGCGCCCGGCGCCGGTGCTCACCTGCCAGACCGGCTTTGACCCCAAGGCCGGCATACCGTTCACCGTACGAATGGAAGGCAGCCTCATGACGGTCAGCCTCGACGGCAAACCCTGCCTGATACTCGACGACCCGACCTACGCCTGCGGTTTCGCCGGGCTCCTTGCCTACTCCGTGCAGGCAACCAGGGCGGCGTTCGACGACATCAGGCTCAAGGCGGAAAGCTGGCCCCTGCCCGAACAGGCCCTGGCGCGGGGCGCTCCCGCGGAACCGATGGAGCCGGGCCGGCTCGAATCCCATGGCGCGGGGGACGCGGCCTTCAGCCTGGCCTACGTGCCGCCGGTCGCCTCGTACACGTCGGGCGACGACAGCTCGGTGGGAACCTTCCGCTCGGCGGCGCTCTTGGGCACCACCGAGGTACCCTACTGGCTCTACCGGCGAGTCCGCGACTGGGCGACGGATCCGGCCCGGGGTTCGGCGGCATACACCATAGCCGCGCGCGGCCAGAGCGGCGGCCAGGGAACGGGCCAGCCCGTTGCCGGACCGGACGCGGATACGCAGCCGGTGACCATGGTGTCCTGGCGGGACGCCGCGGTATGGTGCAATGCCCTGACCGAATACCTGAATGCCACGGAAGGGACCTCCTACCTGCCCGTGTACTACGCCGATCCGCTGTACACGCGGCCGCTCAGGCGATCGCTCGCCGCCGAAACGAGCGAGCCCGAACCAGGCAGCGCCGACTACCCGTACATCCTGGCCGACTTCCCGGGCAACACCTCCCCGACCCGTTGCGCCGCCGACGGTTTCAGGCTGCCCACCAGCCTCGAGTGGTCGGTAGCCGCCCGCTGGATCAAGGACGGCAACGCCGACGGCGACATCCTGGATCCGGGTGAATACACCCCGGGTTCCTGGGCCAGCGGAGCGCGCGGCCCCGTCGGCGATGCCGCGGCCACGGCTGCCGTCGCCGTGGGCAAGCCGCCATCCGGAGTCGGGTCCACCCGACGCGTCGCCTCCAGGCAAGCCAACGCGCTGGGGCTTTACGACATGAGCGGCAACGTGTGGGAATGGTGCCAGGACGGCGATCCGTTCGCCAAGAGACCCTACCGCACATCGCGCGGCGGCTCGTGGAACGACGAGGGCAACCTCCTGAGCGTCAGCTACGTGAACTCGCCCACCCTGCGCTACACCAATTCCTGGGTGGGCTTCCGCGTGGCACGCACTCCGGCGCGGGCTTTCTTCGCCCCTCCGGCCGGCACCAACCTCATCTACAACGGCGATTTCCAGCACAGGGGCTCGTGGTATGCGTGGTTCGATCCCGCCGCGTCGGAAGGCAGCTCTGACCTGACGGGAAAAGAAGCCTACCTGGAAGTGCGTCGCGGAGGCCATGTCAGCCTTGGCTATACGGGCGTGTTCCGGCTGGAGAAAGGAGTCCGCTACGAACTGAGCTTCACCTACTCGGGCTCCAAAGGACTTCCGGTCATCGCCGACATCAACGAGATGGGCAAGGACAGCGACGCCGACGGCAATATCTGGTCGTCATACCACAGCACCACGGTCACCTGTTCGACGCTGGCCCAGCGCCATACGTTCCGGTTCAGGGCGGAGAAATCCAACGACTGGATGCGGGTGGTGTTCTACCTGAACGACGCGTCCGGCACCTGGCTGCGGATCGACGACGTGGAACTGAGGGTACTGCCGGACTGAATGGGTTCGAGTCCGCGATGCCAAAAAGAAAAAGGCGAGGTCGTGAACGACCTCGCCTTATTTCGGGCATCGCGGACTCGAACCGCGGACCCCGAGTCCCCCAGACTCGTACGCTAACCACCTGCGCTAATGCCCGGTTGCGCCGGAACGGCGCGGGGCGATACTAGCACGGGGGATGAAACCGTGTCAACGAAGCCGGTTGCCGGGGCGGTGAGGGGAAGATATACTCGGAACATGAACATGAAACCGGGTGCGTCATGGGTCCTTCTCCTTCTCGCGCTGTCCGTACCGGCGGTCCCTGCGCTCGCGCAGGAGGTCCTTCCGGGCTACACGGGCATCTACAACAACCCGGACGTGGACATCTTCGATTTCCTGACCGTGCCGCAGGAGCGGATAGGGCAGCAGCGCAACGAGATCTACGCGCGCTACGGCCGCCCCTTCGTGACCGAGACGTACAGAGCCTTCTTCTCCACAAAACCCTGGTACCGCGAAAAGCCGGCGTTCACCGAAGCCTGGCTGACCCCGCGCGAGCGGGAGCTGGCCCAGGGGCTCCTGCGCCTGGAGAAACCGGCCATGGCCCCGAGCCAGTACCGCCAAGCCCTGCTCTCGCTGGGCCAGTTCCAGCTCGATGAATCCAGGACGCTCCTGCTGCTGGGTGAGGGCTTTGGCCTGGTCGTCTCGGCCACTTCCCGGGGATACTCCTACGGCGGTTCATACGGCGGCTACGATGACTCCTACGGGGGATACTACGGCAGCCCGTACGGTGGGTACGGTGACGGTTACGGCTTCCAGGAGGAAACCGTCAGCTGGACGACGGTCGGCGACTGGCTGGTGATCTCCCGGAACATCGCCGGCGGATACGTCATCCTCCAGGCCACGCTCCCCGACCTGCGGACCGGGCTCTGCGGCACGATCTACCGCCGGGACGACGCCCTCGACCTGGCGACCAAGCTGGGCCTGTAGGGCATCCCATGGCGCGTGGGCGACCCGCCGCGCTGGAGGCGATAATCGCGGGGGCGGCTTGCCTGGCTCTGGGCCTGCTCCGCTTCCTGGCCGACCTGCCCGACCCGTGGGCGCCTTCCATGGATTCCCTGTACTACGCCCTGCAGACCCAATCCGTCATGGCCTTCGGGGAAGGTTTTTTCGCGGACCCGTCCCCCGTCGCCCCGCTGGCGGCTGCCCTCTCCGGCGTTTCGGGCATGCCTGTCCTCGCTTCGCTGGCTGTCCTGGCGGGGATCTTCGCCGCTGGCTCGGCCGCCGGGCTGATCCTTTCCTGCGTCGGGCTGTCCCGGCTCCTGTCCCCCGACGACGGCGGTCCGCCCGGGCGCTCCGCGTCCTTCGCGCTTCCGGCGGCCCTGGCCCTGCTGGCAGTCGCCGGCCGGGCCCAGTCCTACCTGGCCAGGGAATTCCTCAAGAACTCCCTGGGGCAGGCGCTCTTCCTCCTGGGGCTGGGCCTGCTCTTGGCCGCGGCGGTCCGCGCGCGCGAAGGCGCCGGGATCCGGACGGCTGTCCTCCCGCGAGCGGCCGCGGCCATTGCCTTGATCACGGGTGCGGGACTGGTCCACCGTCTGTACGCCGGCCTTGCGGCAGTCTGCGCGGTCGGGGCGGCAGCGGGCTACGCCCTGTCCCGCCTGACCGCCGGGAAACGGGGAGCGGAGCCATCCGGCCGGCCGTACGCCCCGTGGCTCTCGCGCGCCGCGGTCCCTGCGACCGCGCTCGCCGCCATCGGCCTGATCGCGGCCCTGCTGGCGGGAAGCGCCACGAGGGAACTGGGAGGGGATTCGCGCGGCCTGGTCCGCTTCGCCATCGTCGCCAGGGCGGCCATTCCCGCCATGGAAAAATGGGAACACGCGATCGCCTTCCTGTCCCTGGTCCTGTGGATTCCGGCGGCGGCCGCGGTCCTTCGGCGGGCGCATCCGGGAGGGAAGCGGGCAGTCGCGGCCATCGCGGCCCTGGCCGCCGCTCACGCGGCCTGCGTGCTGCCGCTGACGGGCTTTGGCTGGGACCTGCTCTCCTACCGGCTGATGCTCGCCGCACCGCCCTTCGCCGCACTGGCTGCCGCGGCCCTGTTTGCCGTGCTTCCCGCCCGGCCGCGAAACTTGGCAGGGCCCCTGGTGTCCGTCCCGGCCCTGGCGCTGGCCGCGTGGCTCGCCGCCGGCTCGTCCGCAGCCCTGGAACCCAGGCGCCCTCCCTACGGGCTGTTCGCCGCGGATCTGGCGGGCCTGCGCGATGCGGTGCCGGCCGGCTGGTCGGTTTTGGCGGCGCGGGGCCTGGCGGGCTTCATCTGGTACGAGCTGGGCGTGCCGTCGGAGAACTTCGAGCCCGCCGCGGACTCCCCGAGAAAGTACGCCCGGCTGGCCTGGGGCACCGGTCCGGCCATGTACCGGGACGACGATGGCCCGGACGGTTCGCCTCCCCTCCGCTTCGGCCCCTGGACCCTGGTCGCGGAGACGGCCTGGGACCGGCTCCGTGCCGCGCGCCCCAACCTGCTGGCGGTCCGGGGCGGGAGGAACGACCTTCCCGCGCGTCCGGCTGATTCCCCGGCGCCCCGTTACGGGCTCTTCGACCTGCCCCTGCCCAGGAAGAGCGCGGACGCGAACCTGCGGTAGCGCCCTGCCCCGGGCGGCTCGCCCGGCGCGCTCCCGACCGGCGCCCTGCGCCCCGACAGCCGCAGGGCCAGGCGCAGGGTGCGTGCCAGCAGGGAACACCAGGCAGCGGGCGAGCGGGAAGCGCACCAGGCTTCGTCCAGCCGGAACTGCCGCTCGCTGGAGATGCTCCCCCGGACGGCCAGCTCCAGCTGCGCGGGCCCCGTCCATCCGGGACGGACGGTGGACCGCAGGGGACCGGGTACGGACTCGTAGCTGGCCCGGATGGACGGCACCAGGGGACGCGGCCCCACCAGGGACATGGAGCCGGTCAGCACCAGGACCAGTTCCGGGAGCTCGTCCAGGTGCGTGCGCCGCATGAAGGCGCAAGCCCGTCCCGCGCAGGCGCCGGCGAGGTAGGACGGGGCAAGGGGCGCGTCCCCGGGCATGGTCCTGACCTTGACGTGCGTGAAGCGGCGGCCGCCCCGGCCTTCCCGGCGCGATGCGAAGAGCGGGAAGGCCCGCGTCTCTGCAGCCGAGAGGACGAGGCCCGCCGCCAGGAGCGGCCAGGCCAGGAGGAGTCCAGCGGCGACGGCGCAGAGGTCCAGGCAGCGGATCAGGGCGTCCCCGGGCCGCCTCATTCCAGGTCCGCCGGCGACCGCCTGAAGCGCAGGGCCGTCCCGAAGGCGGCCAGGGCGGCTTCGGCCGAGGCCCCGGGATCGCCGGTGGTGTAGGCATGGACGGTCACGGAGGCAGTCCGTCCCGCGGCGGGCGGGAGCGCGTCGTCCCCGATGCCCAGGGAAGCGAGCACGGAAGCGGCCAGCGGGGCCGCGGGATCGAAGATGTCCGCACCGGGCAGGAGCGACCGGAAGACGCCCGCGGCCGCCGGATAGTGGGTGCAGGCCAGGACCAGGGTGCCGATGCGCGGCGTGCCGTCCGGACTCGCGAAGGGCCGGCAGGCCTTCCAGGCGGCCGTGCGGAACTCCCCGGTTCCCTGGAGCCCGCGCTCGATCAGGGCGCTGAGGGGCTGGGCGATGCGCGCGAGCACGGCATGGCCCGACTCGCGCAGGGGCCGCGACCAGGCTCCCGAGCGTATGGTCCTGGCGCCGCCGGCCACGCCAACCGCGAGCCCTCCGCCGCCGGAGCCGAGCCGGTCCAGCACGGCCTTCACTCCCGGCCTGATGATGTCGAACACCCCGATGCCCCTGATCTCCGCCCGCTCCAGGTCGGGAACCGCCACGCTCATGGCGTTGCAGGCCACGGCCAGGCGAGTCACTCCCGCCTCCCGCAGCGCCCGCACGATGAGCCGGAGGCGCCGCACCAGGCCGGGGCGGGACACCAGTCCGTACGGGGTGAAACCTGAGTCTGACAGGTACAGGAGCTCCTTCCCCGCGGCCGCCAGCCCGGGCGACGCAAGGAGTCGCGCCAGCGTGCCCGTGCCGCCTATGCCCCAGTCCAGGACGGCGATCCGCCCGGGCGCGGCTACAGGCGGCGGCTCGAGGCCCGGGAAGGCGGCCATCAGGGCAAACGCCCGGCCAGGCTGAACACGACGGCCTTGGGCGTCCTGGAGATGGAGCGGACGCGCGGGGCCTGGAGCCGCGGACGGAAGAACTCCCGGTACTCCCGCAGGGGCCGGGGCGGGAAGCGGGACACCAGCCCGGACCATCCCTCCGATCCTACCAGCGCCTTGAGCGCATGGGCCGCCTCGTCGCCATGGACCAGGGAACGGGCCAGCCGCCGCAGCGCCTCGAGCCCCAGGCCGGGCAGGGCCGCGAGCGAGGCCCGCGGACCGCGGTCGGGAAGCGCCATGTCTATGGCGAAGAACGCCGCCCCGGGCGCCACGATGCGCAGCGCGGCCATCATCGCGTCCCAGTTGGCGTAGCGCAGGGACAGTACGGACAGCACCAGGTCGAAGGGTC
>JAKLIU010000117.1 GCA_022709445.1 Spirochaetota bacterium
TCGTACAACTACGAACAGAAGCCCCTGGACGCGTCCACGGTGCCCGACGCGATCGCCGTCCTGGACGCTTGGCGGGAGGAGAAGGGCGTGGACGGGGACTACGTCGCCTCGCGCGAGGCCCTGGACCTGTACGACCGGCTCTGCATGCGCGGGGCGGTCTATTACGTGGACGGCAAGCCGGCCGGCTACGCCCTGGGCGAGCCCCTGTCCAAGGGGCGCATGTTCGCCGTGCACTTCGAGAAGGCCCTGGGCTCCTACAAGGGCATCTACCAGTTCCTGAACCAGGCCTTCGCCCAGTCCCTGCCCGCCCACGTGAAATTCGTCAACCGGGAGCAGGACCTGGGCGACGAGGGCCTCAGGCAGGCCAAGATGACCTACCGGCCCGTTGGCTTCGTGCGCAAGTACCGGGTCCTTCCGCCCGCCAGGTGAGCGCCATGCTGGATTTCGACGCGCTCAGTTCGTCCGGCCACGCGGCCTGCTTCGCCTCGCGCGGCCGCATCCCGGAGGAGGCCGCGGCCCGGGCGGGCTTCCCCGACACGGCTTCCTGGCTGGCCGACCTGGCTTCCCGCACCTGCTGCGTCACCATGCTGGCCGGCGCGGGCACCCGCTGGGTGGAGTCGCTCCGGACTGCGGACCCCCGGCCGGACTTCGACCCGGCCCGGCCCCGGGGGCTCTTCTCGGTCCGCAACGTCATGGGAGCCGGGCCCGATCCGGTGCCCATCGCGGCCTACGCCCTGGCGGCCACCCGGGACCTGGGCGACCATATCGTCGTGGTGCGCGGCTGGGAGGACGAGATCCGCTCCCTGATCCTGGAGCCCATCGGCTACCGGCCCGGCGGGTGGCGCTTCGCCACACAGGAAGCGCCCGGGGGCAAGCCCAGGGGCCATGGCGACGCGGCCTGGCAGACCATGGACCTGTGGTCGGGCTACGAGTACCTGGCGGTCAACTTCGGGGGCGACGCCTCCAACCCGGCCAGCGTCCTCTCTGCCCTGGCGGCGCTGGACGCCCTGTCCCGCCGCTCCGCCCGGACTGATGCGCCTCCGCCCGCCCTGGTGCTCCCGGTGGCGTGGATGGAGAACCCCGCCTACCCGATAGGGCTGGACTCCCGCGGCCTTCCCGTGCGCTTCGGCCACGCCAAGCTGCAGGGCGGCTCGGTGACGGCCGGCGGCGGCGCGTTCACCAACGTGGGCGTGCGCGTGTACCGCGTGGACGCGCTCCGCGAGGCCATCCTGCGCATCCGGGCCGCGCACTGGACCGCGGGGGGCGGCTGGCGCATCCCGGGCAACGCCCCTCCGGGAAGCGACGACCCCTCCGGCGGCGAGTTCGCCCTGGACAACGTGGACGCGGCCCTGGCGGCGGAAGGCAGGGCGCGCATCCTGCACGTGGCCCTCCCGCAGGAGCTGTCCCCGGTCAAGACCCTCGCCGACATCCCCCGCTTCGAGCGCGACGTGGCCGTCATCTACGGCTGAAGTCCTCCGCGCCCCGATCTCCTGCTCGTCCCCGCATCCCCTGGCGTCTCCATCGGCTTTCCTTCATATGAAATATTATATATATTGTAATGTATAGTACATGAAGGAGCATGAGATGAGCGCACACACGTTCGACAAGGTAAAGGCCTCCCTGGAATCCTCCGGTTTCACCGTTCACCTGGCGGCGGACGCCGCCGCCGCCAAGGACCTGGCCCTCTCCCTGGTGCCCAAGGGCGCCGAAGTGTTCACCATGGCCAGCGTCACCCTCGACGAGACCGGCATAGCGGCGGCCATAAACGGGGGCGACCGGGATTCCGTGCGTTCCCGCCTGTCCGGGATGGATCCCAAGGCCCAGGGCCGCGAGATGCGCAAGCTGGGCGCGGGACCCGACTTCGCCATCGGCTCGGTCCACGCGGTGACCGAGGACGGAGCCCTCCTCATTGCCAGCCTTACCGGCAGCCAGCTGCCCGCGTACGCCTACGGCGCCGGAACCGTCATCTTCGTAGTGGGGTCGCAGAAGATCGTGCCCGACGTCGGCGCGGGCTTCCGCAGGATAGACGAGACCGTGCTGCCCAAGGAGAGCGCGCGGGCCCGGGCGGCCTACGGCCTGCCGGAGAGTTTCTCCAGTTTCCCGTCCAAGGTCCTGGTGTACCGCCGCGAGGTGCAGCCAGGCAGGGTGCACGTGATCCTGGTGGACCGGGCCCTGGGCTTCTGACCCGGCCCGTCCTTGCGCCGCGGCCCGGCCGTCGGTATATTTGAACGCATGCCGCCCGTCCGCGGCGCGAGGATTCCATGGTCGACGTTTCCGCCCTGCAGAAATATTCCTTGTTCGGCGGCCTCCTTCCGGAGGACGTCGCCCGCATAAAACCCTACCTGTGCGGGGCCGCCTACGAGACCGGCGACGCCATCATTTCCGAGGGCCAGCCCAACGGCCGCCTTCACTTCCTGATCGAGGGCCGGGTGGCCGTGGTCAAGCGCGACCGGACCATCATCGAGCTGTCCGAGGGCGACACCTTCGGCGAGGTGGAGATCATGGACGTCCTGCCCGCGGTGGCCACCATCCGGGCCTTGTGCCCCACGCGCATCGTCTACATATCCAACCACTGCCTCCACGAGATCTACAAGGACGACCCGCGGGTGTTCGCCATGCTGGTGATGAACCTGGCGCGCGAGCTGGCGCGGCGCCTGCGGCGCATGGACGAGCTGGCCTGTGCGCAGTGATCCCGGCCGCCCGCCGTATCCCTTCATCGACATCGACCTGGGCAAGGTGCGCGCCAACGCGGCGACGCTGCGCTCCCTCTGCGACGCGTCGGGGATAGTCCCGGCGGGCGTGGTCAAGTCCGCCCTCGGTTCGCCGGAAATCGCGGGGGCCATGATGGGCGCCGGCATCGCCACCATCGCGGATTCCCGGCTGGAGAACCTGGCCCGCCTGCGCGCCGCCTTCCCTGGCCTCGATACCCTGCTCCTGCGCCTGCCATCGCCGAGCCGGGCCGACGAGACGGTCGCCCTGGCCGATGCCAGCCTCTGCTCCGAGCCGGCCGTCTTCCTCGCCCTGGACTCCGCCGCCGGGAAGGCCGGCATCGTCCACCGCGTCATCCTGATGGTGGACCTGGGCGACCTGCGGGAAGGCGTCCTGCCGGAGGACGTCATGGAGACCGCCGCCGCGGTGCTGGCCTGCCGCAACCTGAGGCTGGATGGCCTGGGCGCCAACTTCGGCTGCCTTCGCGGCGTCCTGCCCACGGCGGAGAACCTGGGCAGCCTGGTCTCCCTGGCGGCGGACCTGCGCCGGCGCTTCGGCATCGAGCTGCCCGAGGTCTCCGGCGGCAACACCTTCTGCCTGCCGCTCCTGGAGTCCGGCCTCATGCCCGCGGGCGTCAACCGGCTCAGGGTGGGCGCGGCCATCATCCTGGCGGCCGCACCCACGCCGCCCGGGCTCAAGGCCAGGCTGCACGCCGACGCCTGCATGCTCCGGGCGGAGATCATCGAACTCAGGCGCAAGGCCCCGCTGCCGGGCTCGGTGCGCGGGACTGACGCCTTCGGGAAGCCCCCCTCCGACGTCGAGGGCGAGCCCCCGACCCTGCGCGCGATCCTGGCCCTGGGCAGGCAGGACGCGGTGCCGGAGGACCTCTTCCCCCTGGATCCGGCGCTCCGCGTGCTGGGAGCCTCGAGCGACCACCTGGTGGTCGACCTGGGCTCCTCGTCGCGGGAGTACCGCGTGGGCGACGAGCTGGGCTTCACCCTGGAATACGGAGCCTTCATGACCGCCATGACCTCGCCCTTCGTCGCCAAGCGCTACCTGCCCGGGGAGAGCGGGTGAGCGGGCCAGCCGGACTGCCCGAGCGGCTGTACCGTATCCACGGCGAGCGGGACTTCCTCAATCCGGCCTGGGACGACGCGTCAGCGCGCATCCTGGTGGCCCGGCTGTCCCCCTTCCGGGACGTGGAGCGCTCCACCCCGCACCAGTTCCTCTACCGCGAGATACGCGACGCCGCGCCGGGCGCCTACGTGGACTTCTGCTTCTTCCCCGTGGGGCGCGACCGCGCCTGGCGCTCGGCCAACGGCGTGCCCTGGATGCTCGGACTGGCCTCCGGACGCGGCGCCGCCGAGTTCGACGCGGTGCTGGTGTCCAACGCCTACACCCTGGAACTGGTGAACCTGGCGCCGTCCCTGGAGCGCTCCGGCCTGCCCGCTTCCCGCAGGGAGCGCGAGCGCCTGTCGGCGGACCCGGCGGCCTGCGCTCGCTTCCCACTGGTCGTGCTGGGCGGCTCAAACGCCATGGCCGCAGGCTCGGTGATCGAAGGCGGGCAGGAGGGGGACAGCTTCCCGGACGGCATGTTCTTCGGGGAGGGAGAGGGCAGGGCCGGCCGCCTGGCCGTGGAACTGGCCGCGGCCGCGCGCCTGCCCATCCGGGAGCGTGCAGCCGCCCTGGACGCGATCGCGGCCCGTACCGAGGGCTTCTGGCGCGCGGGATCCTCCTCCCGCGTCAGGCAGGCCCGGGCGACCGGGGACTCCTGGCCCGTCGCCGCGCCGCCTGCCATCGCCGGCGAGGAATCCGGCACCCTGCGCCTGGAGATCACGCGCGGCTGCCCCGGCTTCTGCACCTTCTGTTTCGAGGGCTGGGAGCGCAAGCCCTACCGGGAGCGTTCCCCGGCCGGCATCATGGAGGAGGCGGCGCGGCTCAAGGCGGCGACCGGGGCCGACACCGTGGAACTGGCCAGCTACAATTTCAACGCCCACTCGGACATCGTGGAAATCATCCGGAGGCTCAACGCCCTGTTCCTCAGGGTGAACTTCATGAGCCAGCGCGCCGACCTCCTGGCCTCCGTCGGGGGGCTTCCTGCCCTGGAGACCGCCGCGGACAAGCGGGCCTTCACCCTGGGCGTCGAGGGCATATCGGCCAGGGCCCGTGCCTACTTCAACAAGGAGCTGTCCACCGCCCAGGCCCTGTCCGCGTTCAGGAAGCTGGCCGCCGAGGACCCGCGGGAGATATCGCTCTTCTACGTGCTGTCCGGCTTCGAGGACAAGGCGGACCTGGACGAGTTCGCCGGCTTCGCCGGCTCGCTCAAGGCGATCGCGGACGCCCGTCCCCGCGCCCCGCGGGTCATCTTCTCGGTCGGCGCATTGGTGCGCATGCCCTTCACGCCCCTGGGCCGCGAGGCCCTGGTCCTGGATCCGGAACCCTACCGGGCCATCGCCGCGCGCATGAAGGAAGAGACCGAGTCCCGCGGCTTCGAGTTCCGCGGACCCGACGAATGGGACGAATACCGGCTCTCCCAGGTGCTTGCCCTGGCCCCGCCGGAAGCCTTCAGCCTGCTGCGCGAACTGGCCGCCCGGGGCCACTGCTACGATCGCGGCCTGTCGGCGGGGGCCTGGAAGGCGGCCAGGTCCTTCCTGGACCGGAACGAAACGCTCGGAGAGGCCTTCACCGCCCGCAAGGGCGAGGGCTGGGAGTTCCCCCTGGCCTTCGTGGAGCCCGCCGTGTCGCCGGCCTTCCTGGAGGCGCGCTTCGCGGCCGCCTCCGCCGCCGTGGAGGACCCTTCCTGTTTCGAGGGCGGGCTCTGCGCCGGATGCGGAGCCTGCGCGGACGACGCCGAGCGCGGTTTCCTGACCGGGCACTCGATAACCCCGGCGGGCGCCGCCGACATCGCCGCCCTGCGCTCGGTGATGGAGCGCAAGCGCAAGCCCCCGGTCACCTGGATGCCGGCCGAGCTGCCGGAGGAGCTGGCCGAGGCCCATCCCCGCCACGCGGCCGCCCGCTTCGCCGCAGGCCTCATGGCCGCGGTCCCGGAGCTGGTCCCGCTCTACCTGTCCGCGGAGGACGCCTTCCTCAAGTCGGCAGACTGCGCCGGGCGGCTCCCCCGTGCCTGGGGGCCTACCTGGTACCGCCTGTCCTGGTTCGACCTGCCCGATCCAGCCCTGCTCGCGGCGGCCGGCCTGTCCATGCTCGACCATGCGCCGGAACCGGGCGCGTTGCGCGCGCTGGCGGTCCTGCGCGGGGCCAGCCCGGCCGCGGCCGACTCGGTGACGGGCGCCTTCCTGCAGGAGATGAGCATGCCCTTCACGCTGGTGAAGGATCCGTCCGGCTCGCGCTTTTCGGTATCGGAGAAGGGCAGGAAGAAACGCAACGTGCTGTCCGCCCGCAGATTCCCGGGCGCGGGCGGAACCGCCCTCCTGGAACTGGACTGCGGACCCAAGTTCGACCTGTCGCGCCTGGGCGAGCTCTGCGCGGCCCGGGACATCGGGCTCGTCCTCCGGGTCGAGCCCCGCCCGAGCTGAGCCCGCCGGTTTTCAGCCGCCCGCTAGGGCAGGGTTTTCGAGAACAGCGGCTCGCCCTCGTGGTCCTCGAAGCGGCAGACCAGCCCGTCCGCGGACAGTTCCAGCACCAGGGTGCCGAAGGTCCCGCGGCTGAACCATACCCGGCCGGGCGACACGTGGGTGGGCTCGGGGTCCGGGATGCCGCCCATGGCGC
>JAKLIU010000118.1 GCA_022709445.1 Spirochaetota bacterium
CCATCATAGAGGACAAGAACGCCGTGCAGACGCAGAGCTACGGGCCCGAGGCCCGGGGCGGCGCTTCCAAGGCCGAGGTGGTCATTTCCGACACGGACATCGACTACCCCAAGGCCACCGACCCCGATTACCTCCTGGCCCTGACCCCCGAATCCTACAGGACTTACGGCAAGGACATGGGCAAGGGCCTCATCATCGTGGATTCATCGGTGCAGCTCGACGAGTCGATCAAGGCCCGGACCGTCAGCGTCCCCATCCTCAAGACGGCAACCGAGGACCTGGGCAAGAAGGTCGTCGCCAACATCGTGGCCCTCGGCGTGCTCGGGGGCATCTCCGGCATCGTGAGCCTGCCGACCATGGAGCTGGCCGTGAAGAACCGCGTGCCCAAGGGAACCGAGGAACTCAACCTGGCGGCGCTCCGCAGGGGATTCGAACTCGCCATCAAGGCGAAGGCCTGACAGGGAGGCATGCGATGAGCGACAACATCAAGAAGGCGGCCGATGCATACGAGTCCGGGGTGGAAAAGTCCCTGGGCAAGTTCCCCGAGCGCAAGAAGGAATTCACCACCGTGTCCAAGGTGCCGGTCAAGCGCCTGTACACGCCGCTCGACCTGGCCTCCGGCGACTACCTGCGGGACATCGGCTTCCCGGGCGAGTACCCGTACACGCGCGGCGTGCAGAACACCATGTACCGCGGCCGCTTCTGGACCATGCGCCAGTACGCGGGCTTCTCCACCGCGGAGGAATCCAACAAGCGCTACAAGTTCCTCCTGCAGCAGGGCACCACCGGCCTCTCGGTCGCCTTCGACCTGCCCACGCAGATAGGCTACGATTCCGACCACCCGCTCTCGCAGGGCGAGGTTGGCAAGGTGGGCGTCGCCATCGACTCGCTCGCCGACATGGAAATCCTCTTCGACGGCATTCCCCTGGACAAGGTTTCCACCTCCATGACCATCAACGCGCCGGCCTCGGTGCTGCTGGCCATGTACATCGCGGTGGCCGAGAAGCAGGGCGTCAGCCCGGACAAGCTGGAAGGCACCATCCAGAACGACATCCTCAAGGAGTACGTGGCCCGGGGTACCTACATCTTCCCGCCCGAGCCCTCCATGCGGCTGATCACGGACATCTTCGCGTACTGCTCCAGGAACGTCCCCAACTGGAACACCATCTCCATTTCCGGCTACCACATCCGCGAGGCAGGTTCCACCGCCTCGCAGGAAGTGGCCTTCACCATCGCCGACGGCGTGGCCTACGTCGAGGCCGCGGTCAAGGCCGGGCTGGACGTGGACGCCTTCGCGCCGCGCCTGTCCTTCTTCTTCAACGCGCACAACGACCTCTTCGAGGAAGTGGCCAAGTTCCGCGCCGCGCGCCGCGTGTGGGCCAAGCTCATGAAGGAGCGCTTCGGAGCCAAGAACCCCAAGAGCCTCATGCTGCGCTTCCACACCCAGACCGGCGGCTCGACGCTTACCGCCCAGCAGCCGGACAACAACATCGTGCGCGTGGCCATCCAGACCCTGGCCGCCGTGCTCGGCGGGACCCAGTCGCTGCACACCAATTCCAAGGACGAAGCGCTGGCCCTGCCCACCGAGGACTCCGTGCGCATCGCGCTCCGGACCCAGCAGATCGTCGCCTACGAATCGGGAGCCGCCGACACCGTCGACCCGCTCGCCGGTTCCTACTACGTGGAGAGCATGACCGACCGCATACAGGCGGAGGCGGAGGCCTACATCGCCAAGATCGACGCCATGGGCGGGGCGGTCAAGGCCATCGAGCGGGGCTACGTGCAGCAGGAGATCCAGGACGCGTCCTACGCCTACCAGATGGACGTGGAGTCCGGCGAGCGCGTGGTCGTGGGCATGAACAAGTTCCAGGTCAAGGAAGGCTCGCCCAAGGGCCTGCTCAGGGTCGACCCGATCGTGGGCGAGCAGCAGGCCAAGAAGCTCAAGGACCTCAAGTCCAGGCGCGACAACGCCAGGGTCGAGGCGGCGCTCGCGGCGGTCAAGGCCGCGGCCGGCGGCGAGGGGAACCTCATGCCGCCCATCCTGGAGGCGGTTCGGGCCTATGCGACCCTCGGCGAGATCTGCGACGTGCTCCGCTCCGTGTTCGGCGAGTACCAGCAGAAAGTCATCCTGTAAGGTGGGAATCATGGATCGTACGATACGCGTTCTGGTAGCCAAGCCCGGCCTCGACGGCCACGACCGCGGCGCCAAGGTGATAGCCCGCGCGCTGCGGGACGCCGGCATGGAAGTCATCTACACAGGCCTCAGGCAGACGCCCGAGCAGATCGTGTCCGCCGCCATACAGGAAGATGCCGACGTGATCGCCATGAGCATACTCTCCGGCGCGCACAACCACCTGTTCCCGCGCGTCATGGAGCTGCTCCGCGAGAAGAAGGTCGACGACGTGCTGGTCCTGGGCGGGGGAGTCATCCCCGACGACGACATACCCGGCCTCAAGGCCGCGGGCATCGCCGAGATCTTCACTCCCGGATCGCCGACCCCGGCCATCATCGAGTTCATAAAGAACAACCTCAAGCGCAAGGCCTGAGCCGCGCATGGACGACCCGGCCGAGCTCGCCCGGCGCGCACGGGGCGGAGACGCGCGCGCGATCGCCCGCCTGATCAGCATGATCGAGCGGGAGGATCCGGCGCGCCTGGCCGTCCTCAAGCTCCTGCACGCGTGGACGGGCAGGGCGCACGTGGTGGGCATCACCGGGCCGCCGGGCGCCGGCAAGAGCACCCTGGCCGACAAGATCGTGTCCGAGCTCCGAGGCCGGGGCCGCCGCGTGGCCGTGGTCGCCGTCGACCCTTCCAGCCCCTTCACCGGCGGCGCCATCCTGGGCGACCGGATACGCATGATGCGCCACGCCACCGACGAGGGCGTTTTCATCCGCAGCCTGGCCACGCGGGGCCACCTCGGGGGACTCTCGAGGGCCACCGCCGAGACGGTCAGGGTGCTGGACGCCGCCGGTTACGACGACGTGATCATCGAGACGGTCGGGGTGGGCCAGTCCGAGGTGGACGTGGTGCGCCTGGCCGATACCGTGGTCCTGGTGTCGGTGCCCGGCCTGGGCGACGACATCCAGGCCATCAAGGCCGGCGTCATGGAAATCGGCGACGTGTTCTGCGTCAACAAGGCGGACCGGGACGGATCCGAGCGCGTGCTGCGCGAAATCAAGTCCATGCTGGAGAACGCCGTGCTCAACGGGGCGGCAACCCGCTTCACGCCCCTGTACGACGCGATGGCCTGCATGGGTGCGGCCTCGGGAGAAAACGCGGGAGCGGAAGACGCGGTTCCCGACGACGAGGCCCACCGGAGCTTCTTCCGGCAGCGAGCCCCCTCAGCCGCGGACGGGGGATCGGGACACCACGGCGGGACGCTTCCCGGCTACGGTTCCCTGGCCATCCCCCCGGTGCTGGCGACGGTCGCCGAGACGGGGGAGGGCGTCAAGGCCCTGGTCGACGCGGTCAAGGCGCACGAGGCCGCGCTCGCGCTCACGGGCATGCTCGCCACCCGGCGCAGGGACAACCTGGCCTGGGAACTGGGAAAAGCCCTGGCCGGACGCATCCTGGCACGCCTGGAGGATGACGGGCGGAGGACCGCGGTGGCCGGCCTCGCCGGCTCGGTGATGGACAGGCAGACTGATTTCTACGACGCGCTCGATGCGCTCGAACGCATGCTCGGCTCGCGGCAGCCGTGATCGCAGACTGACAGGAGGACCCATGGTCGGAAAATTGGATCACATAGGAATCGCGGTGGCGAACCTGGACGAGAGCCTGAAGTTCTACACAGACATCCTTGGAATGGAGCTGCACGGCACGGAAACGGTTGCCGAGCAGAAGGTGCGCGTGGCCTTCCTTCCGGTGGGCGACACCGAAGTGGAGCTCCTGGAGTCCACCGATCCCGAAGGCCCGATCGCCAAGTTCATCGAGGCGAAGGGCCAGGGCATCCAGCACCTGGCGTTCAGCGTGCCGGACATCGAGGCGGCCCTGGCCGAGCTCAAGGCAAAGGGCATCAGGCTGATCGACGAGAAGCCGCGCTACGGGGCCGGCGGCGCGAAGATAGCCTTCCTGCACCCGAAGGCGACCAACGGCGTACTCATAGAGCTCAGCCAGCGGGGCTGACGCATCACCATCCAGCATCTTTGCAACGGAGCGGAATAGATGGAAGCTAAACTGAAAGAACTGGCCACGCGGCGCGAGAAGATACTCGCCGGCGGCGGCCCCAAGCGGGTGGCCGCCCAGCACGAGAAAGGCAAGATGACCGCCCGCGAGCGCATCGAATCCTTCCTCGATGCCGGAACGTTCACGGAAGTGGACGCCTTCGTGGAACACCGCGCGGTGGACCTGGGCATGGACAAGACCGAGGCGCCCGGTGAGGGCGTGGTCATCGGCTACGGCACCGTCGACGGGCGCGTGGTGTGGGTGTTCGCCCAGGACTTCACGGTCGTGGGCGGCTCGCTCGGCGAGATGCACGCCGCCAAGATCTGCAAGGCCATGGACATGGCCATGAAGGTCGGCTGCCCCTGCATCGGCATAAACGACTCAGGCGGTGCGCGCATCCAGGAAGGCGTTGACGCGCTCTCCGGCTACGGCGACATCTTCTACCGCAACACGCTCGCCTCCGGCGTCATCCCGCAGATATCCGTGATCATGGGGCCCTGCGCCGGCGGCGCGGTGTACTCTCCGGCGCTCACCGACTTCACCGTCATGGTGGACAAGACGGCCAACATGTTCATCACCGGGCCGCAGGTCATCAAGGCGGTCACCGGCGAGGACGTTTCCGCCGAGGGCCTGGGCGGCGCCCTGGTGCACAGCGAGATCTCCGGCTGCGCGAGCCTCATGTTCGCGAACGAACAGGCCACGATCGCCGGCATCCGCAAGCTCCTGTCCTACCTGCCCCAGAACAACGTCGAGGATCCTCCCCTGGCCAGGACCGCCGACGCGGTGAACCGTTCCATCCCGACACTCGCCGGCATCATCCCGGAATCCGCCAACAAGCCCTACGACATCCGCGACGTGATCAGGCAAGTCTTCGACGACGGCGACTTCTTCGAGATCCAGGACCTGTACGCCCAGAACATCGTGGTGGGCTTCGCTCGCCTCGGGGGCCGTTCGGTGGGCATCGTGGCCAACCAGCCCCGCATCATGGCCGGAGTGCTGGACATCAACGCGTCCGACAAGGCCAGCCGCTTCATCCGCTTCTGCGACGCCTTCAACGTGCCCCTGGTGACCTTCACCGACACGGCCGGCTACCTTCCCGGCGTCGGTCAGGAACACTCGGGCGTGATCCGCCACGGCGCCAAGCTCCTGTACGCCTACTCCGAGGCCACCGTGCCCAAGCTCACGGTGATCGTGCGCAAGGCATACGGCGGAGCCTACATAGCGATGTGCTCCCGGCACCTGGGGGCCGACCAGGTCTTCGCCTGGCCCAGCGCCGAGATCGCCGTGATGGGACCGGACGGCGCCGCGAACATCATCTTCAAGAAGGACATCGACGAAGCGGCCGACCCGGTGGCCACCCGCAAGGCCAAGATCGACGAGTACAAGCGGAACTTCGCCAACCCATACAAGGCAGCGGTGCGCGGTTACGTCGACGACGTGATCGACCCGGCCGACACCCGCGCGCGCCTCCATGGCGCGCTGGCCATGCTCCTCGGCAAGCGCGAGACGCGCCCCGCCAAGAAGCACGGCAACATCCCCGTGTAAGGAGCTCTCATGCAAATGCAATGGGTAATCCTCCTGATCGGGATCGGGACGGTCTTCGCTGGGCTCTTCATCATCCAGCTCATCATCGCGCTCTTCAAGGTGACGATCGCGCCCAAGGCGGCGCGCCGCGCGGCCGAGCCGCCGGCCCAGTCGACACGTCAGGCCGCCGAGGCGGGTACTGATTCCCGCCTGGTTGCCGTGATAGCGGCCGCCATAGCCGCGGCCTCCGGCTCGCCCCTCTCGTCGTTCCGCATCGCCTCCATAGAACCGGCCTCGTCGCAGGCCGGCGGATTCAACACCCCCGCGTGGGGATACATCGATCGCGTCGCCCGGACCGTCCGCGGCCGCTCATGAAGGAGAATGACATGACCAGGAAATACAAAGTGACCGTGAACGGCCAGTCCTACGACGTGGCCGTGGAGGAACTCGGCGCCGCCGCACCTGCCGCTCCCGTGATGCACGCCGCTCCCGCGGCGGCCGCGCCTGGCCCCGTCGCCGCACCCGTGGCCGCCAGCCCCTCCAGTTCCGCTGGCCCGGAGACCGTGAAGGCCCCCATGCCCGGCACCGTGCTCGGCGTCAAGGTCTCCAACGGCCAGGCGGTGAAGCGCGGCGACGTGCTCCTC
>JAKLIU010000119.1 GCA_022709445.1 Spirochaetota bacterium
AAACGCCCGGCATCGCGGAGATACCGGGCGTCGGTCGGATCAGGGAACGCTTACTTCTTGGCGTTGCGGAGCACGGCCCTGGCGCCCGCCAGGCGCGCTATCGGCACGCGGAAGGGAGAGCAGGACACGTAGTTGAGGCCGATCCGGAAGCAGAAGTCGATGGTGGCCGGGTCGCCGCCCTGTTCGCCGCAGATGCCCAGCTTGAGCTCGGGCTTGGTCTTGCGGCCGTACTCGGAGGCGTGCTTCATGAGGAAGCCGACGCCCTCCTCGTCGATGGTCTCGGTCGGGTTGGCCGGGAGGATCTCCTGCTCCAGGTAGGCGGGCAGGAAGGTTCCGGCATCGTCGCGGCTGAAGGCGTAGGTCATCTGGGTCAGGTCGTTGGTGCCGAAGCTGAAGAAGTCCGCGTGCCTGGCGACCTGGTCGGCCAGGATGGCCGCGCGCGGCACCTCGATCATGGTGCCGATCAGCACCTTGACCTTGGAGTCGGCCTTGGCCAGGTACTCGTCCACGATCTTCTTGGTGCGGGCCTGGAGCACTTCCAGTTCCTTGGGGTCGCACACGATGGGGATCATGATCTCGGGGCTGACGGGGATCTTCTTCTTGGCGCACTCGATGGCGGCCTGCATGATGGCCTCCACCTGAACGTCGTAGATCTCGGGGTAGGTGATCGCCAGGCGGCAGCCGCGGTGGCCGAGCATGGGGTTGGACTCGTGCAGGCGGTCGATCTTGGGCTGCAGGTCCTTGGCCTTGACGCCGAGGTGCTTGGCAAGCTCCTCGGTCTCGGCCTTGGTGTGCGGCACGAACTCGTGGAGGGGCGGGTCCAGGAGGCGGATGGTGACCGGGCGGCCTTCCATCGCCTTGAAGATGCCGGCGAAGTCCTTCTTCTGGAGGGGCAGGATCTTCTTGAGGGCTTCCTTGCGCTGCTTCTCCCCGTCCGCGACGATCATGGCGCGGAAGTGGATCAGCTTCTCCTTGTCGAAGAACATGTGCTCGGTGCGGCACAGGCCGATGCCCTGGGCGCCGAAGTCGAAGGCGCGCTTGGCGTCGGCGGGGGTGTCCGCGTTGGTGCGCACGCCGAAGCCCTTGAGCGAGCCGCGGACGGAACCCTCGCGGATCTCGTCGCACCAGCCCAGGAAGGTCTCCAGCTCCTTGCCGATCTTGGCGGCCACGAGCGGGAGCTGGCCCTGGAAGATGGCGCCGGTGGACCCGTCGATGGTCATCCAGTCGCCTTCCTTGAACTTGACGCCGGAGACCGTGGCGATCTTGCCCACGATGGTCAGGGCGTTGGCGCCGGACACGCAGGGGGTGCCCATGCCGCGGGCGACGACCGCCGCGTGGCTGGTCATGCCGCCGGTGGCGGTCAGGATGCCCTCGGCGACCACCATGCCGCCGATGTCCTCGGGGCTGGTGTCCTTGCGCACGAGGAGGACCTTCTTGCCCATGGCTGCCCAGGCTTCCGCGTCGGCGGCGCTGAACACCACCTGGCCGCAGGCGGCGCCGGGGGAGGCGTTGAGGCCCTTGGCGAGCACCTTGGCCGCCTTGGAGGCCTTGGGGTCGATGGCGGGGTGGAGCATCTGGTCGATGTGCTCGGGGGACACGCGCATGATCGACTCGTCCTTGGTGATGAGCTTCTCGGCGACCATGTCCACGGCCATCTTCACGGCGGCGGCGCCGGTGCGCTTGCCGTTGCGGGTCTGCAGGATGAAGAGCTTGCCCTGCTGGACGGTGAACTCCATGTCCTGCATGTCGCGGAAGTGCTTCTCGAGGCGGTCCTTGATGGCGACCAGCTGCTTGTACACGACGGCGTTGCGCTTGGCCAGGGTGGCGATCTTCTCCGGGGTGCGGATGCCGGCGACGACGTCCTCGCCCTGGGCGTTCATCAGGTACTCGCCGTAGAACTCGTTCTTGCCGGTGGACGGGTCGCGGCTGAAGCAGACGCCCGTGCCGGAATCGTCGCCCCAGTTGCCGAACACCATGGACTGGATGTTGACCGCGGTGCCCTTCACGTTCTTGATGTTGTTGAGGTCGCGGTACTTGATCGCGCGCTCGTTCATCCAGGAACCGAAGACGGCGCCCATGGCGCCCCACATCTGCTCCTTGGGGTCCTGCGGGAATTCCTTCTTGGTGTGCTTCTTGACGATGGCCTTGTAGGTCTCGACCAGCTTCTTGAGGTCGTCGGCGGTCAGGCCGGTGTCCAGCTCCACCTTGCGGGCCTTCTTGGCCGCCGCGAGCGCGTGCTCGAAATCGTCGTGCGGAACCTCGAGGACCACGTCGCCGTACATCTGGATGAAGCGGCGGTAGGAGTCCCAGGCGAAGCGCGCGTTGCCGGTCTTCCTGGCCAGGCCCTCGACGGCCCTGTCGTTCAGGCCGAGGTTGAGGATGGTGTCCATCATGCCGGGCATGGAGACGGAGGCGCCGGAGCGCACGGAGACGAGGAGGGGATCGATCGGGTCGCCGAGCTTCTTGCCCATGGACTTCTCGAGCCTGGCCAGGTGCTCGGACACCTCGGCCTCGAGGCCTTCGGGGTACTTGCGCTTGTTGGCGTAGAACGCCGCGCAGACCTCGGTGGAGACGGTGAATCCGGGGGGCACCGGGATGGCCAGGTTGGTCATCTCGGCCAGGTTCGCGCCCTTGCCGCCCAGGACCTCTTTCATCTTCGCGTCGCCTTCGGCCTTGCCGTCGCCGAAGTAGTAAACGTACTTGATCTTCGCCATTGAGTATAATCCTCCGTTCAAGCCACAAAAGTATAGGAAACACCAGTCTCTGTCAATAAACCGCACTATAAGGGATGATAATCAGGCTGTTCGGGGCGGGGGTTGGAGTTTGGAATCAGAGATTGATGACCAGGCTGATCACCGTCAGGTCCGAGGCGGACATCTGGTTGACCATGGACTCGAACTTGACGTTCACCTTCTCGCAGGCTTCGGAAAGGTATGAAAGATAATACAAGCCGAGTTCCGTGTTGGCTTCCCCGTCGGGCAGTTCCTTGTAGAAGTCCATGAGGCTGCGCTTCTTGAGGTCCGCGCTCTTCTTCTCGTCGAAGGCTTCCTTCATCTTCTCGTACTCGGATTCCTTGTTGTAGATGGTGATCTGG
The DNA here is from genome assembly GCA_022709445.1 of Spirochaetota bacterium. Classification (GTDB taxonomy): domain Bacteria; phylum Spirochaetota; class Spirochaetia; order Treponematales; family UBA12059; genus JAKLIU01. The sequence goes on from JAKLIU010000119.1 coordinate 3,095, forward strand.
AGCTTTCCCTGGGTGCCTATGGACGAGCCGCGCGAGCCGATCTTCCACGACAGGTACACCAGCTCGCCCTTGCGCTCGAGGGACTCGATGACCTGCCGGCGCACGTTGGGGTCGAAGAGTACCGAGTTCATGTCCACCGCGCCCTTGAAGATGGCCTTTGCCTCGCGCTTGAGGTTCGTGTTCTCGGCGTTGGTCGCCAGCTCCATGATGTTGAGCGCCACGTACTCGGCTATCTTGGCCTTCTCCATGTACTCGGCCAGGCTGGTGCGTATGTCCTTGATCAGGAGCTCGTAGCCGTCCGCGCGCTTGAACTTGGCTATGATGAACCAGGTGAAGGGGCGCAGGTTGTTGAGGAATTTCTCGGACAGGAGCAGCTGTATGTTCTTCTCCTCCGCCAGGAGGCTGGAGTTCTTGCTGATGAACGCGTACATGGGCGCGAGAATGGCCTGCTTGATCTCCTGTATGTCCTTTTCCTTCTCCTTGATCTCGTTGAGGAGGAAGTTGTCGTTGATCTTGGTCTTGTCGTCTATGATGTTGGCGGGGTTCTTGCGGTTCCAGTTCTTGATCACGTCGCTGGACAGCACACGCTGGAAGATGTACGCGTCGTACTGGCGGTAGAGCATGGAGTAGGTGATCAGCTTGGATATGTCCATGACCTCCTGGCGGATGGTTACGAACTCGCCGTTGGAGATCTCCACCTTGGAGACGTAGTCGATGAGTATCATGCGCTGGAGGCTGGACGGGGTGAAGCGGTCGAGGAGTATGCCGTACTCCTCCACGTTGTCGGCCAGCTTGAACTTGCGGAGGTTCTTCCGGTTCTTGATGAAGAACGTGGTGCCGACGTCCGTGAGGATCACCTTGACGGGGAGTTCGATGATTGCCTTGCGCTCTTGCGATCCCATTCGTCGGACGCTCCCGTCGGAAAGTCGCGCCTTCGGGGCCCGGTCGCGACGCATGAGTGATTCGGGGAAAGTATACCCCATACGCGCCCCCTTGTAAAATGCTATTGACCGTGCGGGCGGCGGGGCCTAAGATTCCCTCCCTGATATGTTTCGGTACCGTCCGTCGACAGCATTACTCCTCGCGCTGGCCCTCGCCGCGGCCGTCCGTCCGGCCGGCGCGCAGGAGCCCCGGCCCGCGGATGGCTACCGCGAGATCCTGGCCACGGGAGTCGATCCCGCCGCGGATACCCGGAGGCTGGCCCGTGCCCTGGCCGACCGCTGGATAGGGGACGGGGAGCTGGCGTGGTACTTCGTGGACGGAACCGGCGAGGATGGCGCCTTCGACGAGCCTGCCTTTGCCCTGGTCGCCGGTTTCCCGGCCGGCGGGGACCTCCGCCTGGACGCGATGGCATCGGCCCTGGCCGCCTTGGAAGCCATCGCGCTTTCAAGGCCCGCCCGTGACGTGGCCATGCTCATGCTCGACGAGGCGGCCCATCCCGCCGTCGTCCCCGCTTCGGCGGCTGAGCTCCTCGACCCGGAGTCCACCGCGGTCATCGTGCTGCTCCCCGGGGAACCCTCGGCCGTCGCGGAGGCGGGCGCCTCGGGCATGCTCTCGCCGCTGTCGCTCCTGTCGGCGGTCCGGGATGCCTTCCGGTCCGCGGGCGAGGGCTGGCGCGAGACCCCCGTGGAGGATTTGCTGGCACGGATAAAGCTTGCTCCCGGCTCCCGGCGGCTGGGCTCCTGGATGGAAGCCGGCTACGCGGCGATCGCGCTGTCCGCCTCCCCGGGCACGCTCACCGCCCTTGCCTCGAGAAGCCCGCTCCAGGGAGCCCGCGGCCAGGACGTCAACTACCTCAGGTATCCCATCCCGGGCTCCCGCCTGACCATCGGCGATCCTGCCATCGTCGCGATCGGCTGCCTGGCCGGCACTTTGCTGGCTCTCTATGCCTTCTTCCATCCCAGGCGGCGCGAGTCATTCCGCGAGGCCCTGATCGCCTTCGGACTGGTGCTCCTGGCCCTGTATGCCGGGCAAGGCTTGTCCTGGGCGTTCCGTTCGCTCGGGAACCTGCTGCCGCGCGCCGCCCCGGCTGGGGAACCCGGGACGGTCGCGCTTGCCTTGCGGACGGTCGGGGTGGTGGCCTCGTACTACGCGATATCCGGGCTGGCAGCCAGGCTCGGGCTGTCGCTCGCCAGCGCTCGCATATCCGCCATCCACGCGGGGACCGTCCTCTTCGCGACGGCCGCCCTGGCGGGCCTGGCGCTCGCGCTCGCGGCCCCGGGCTGCGGCAGCAAGAAGCCGAAGCACAAGACGCCGGCGGACGTCGACGCGGGCGTCGACGCGGGCGACGAGGAACAGGTCGCCGCGGACACCGGCGGCGGCGGCGAGGACACCGGCGGCGGCGGCGGCGGGGACACCGGCGGCGGCGGCGGCCAGGAGGACACCGGGCAGGAGCAGGACACCGGCAGCGAGCCCCCGGCCAAGGGCCCGGCGGTCTTCCCGCCCGCGCCCGCGAACGACTTCCCGAACCGCCAGGCCAAGGACTACCTGCTGTCGGTGAAGAAGGCGCAGCTGCTCCCGACCAAGGGCGACGGCGCCTGCTGGGACGACTGCGAAGGGCAGGGCGCGGCGGCGATCGCGGCGGCGACCTCCAAGATCAGCGCGCTCCCGCCGACCTCGCAGGGCGCGTTCGACACGGCGGGCAAGGCGCTGCAGTTCGCGGTGAACGCCGTCGGCGGCGCCGGCGCGTTCCCGGACGTGTTCGTGCACGTCCGCTGCGGCAACGGCCAGGGGCACATGACCAACAAGGCCGGGTCGAAGGACAAGATCATCGCGACCTGGTCCTACGAGAACAAGACGGTCAGCCTCGACGAGCGCGACGAGTGCGTCATCACCGTCTGGGACGCGGACGACGACGGCGACGAGCTGATGGGCCAGGTGACCGTGCCGCTCGTGCAGCGCGCGAACGGCTTGCGCCTGGGCCGCCCGGCTTATCACCTCATCGCCCGGCGCCTGGCCGAGGAGCTGGCAAAGGGTATCGTGGACGCCTCGCCCTCCACCCAGGTGGTGGTGCACAACGTGGCGCGCACCGACAAGAACGACATCATCACCGACGTGTTCCGGTCCAAGGCCATCCTGGCCGGCTCGCCCACGGTGAACAAGGGCGTACTATCCGCGCTCGCGGGCATCATGGAGGAGATCAAGGGCCTCAAGTTCAAGGGCAAGAAGGCCGCGTCCTTCGGCACCTACGGCTGGTCCGGCGAGAGCCCGAAGGTCA
>JAKLIU010000012.1 GCA_022709445.1 Spirochaetota bacterium
CACGTAGCGGTAGCTGCCGTCGGGCACCGGGTTGCCCCGGTCGTCGGCGCCGTTCCACTCGAAGTCGGCGGCCCTGTCCTTCCAGGTCCAGGTGCGCACGACCTTGCCGGCGGCGTCCAGGATGCGGCCTTCCCAGGAATCGCCCGGGTCGGAATCCTGACGGACAGGCAGGACGTCCTTGCGGCCGTCGCCGTTGGGGCTGAAGAGGGTATCGGGCACGGACAGGCGGATGGCCGGGGCCACGGTGTCCAGGGCCATCTCCACCGAGCGGGCGGTTTCCACGTCCGCGGTGATGTACCGCACCTCGAGGAGGGCCACGTAGCCGCCGTCGGCTGCGCGCGTCCCCGAGTCGGCCTTGCCGTCCCAGCTGATCCTGGCCGGAGGCGCTCCCGCGCCGGAGAACTTGCGTACGACCGCGCCGGCGGAGTCGGCCACGGAGAGGGTCCAGTCCTTGACCCTGGAAGCGGCGGACACCTCGGGGGACAGGACCACGGTCTCGTTCACCGAGTCGCCGTTGGGGCTGAAGGCGCGCTTGTCGGTGGACAGGCGCACGGCCTTCTTCTCGGTGTCCACCAGCACCGCTGCCGTAGCGGCGGAACCGGTGTTGCCCGCGCGGTCCACGGCCGAGAGCCGGTAGCCGTAGGTGCCGTCGGCGACGGTCCTGCCCGCGTCGTCGGAGCCGTCCCAGCGCACCTGAGCGTCGGGGCTGCCGATGAAGGCCCAGGTCTTCACCACCGCGCCGGCGGAGTCCAGGATCTGGCCCTGCCAGCGCTCCTCCTCGGAACCGGACTGGGTGACCGTCACGGAAATGCGGGGTTCGCCCAGGGGGTTGAACGCGGTCCGGTCCACCGTGGCCGTCGCCTTGGGCGGGGTCAGGTCGATGATGAACGGGGGAGACCAGGCGACGGGCGCGTGGCCGTTGGAGTAGTTCACGTTGAGCCTGGTGCGGTAGGAGCCCTCGGGCAGGACGGAGCCCGCCGAGCCCCTGCCGTCGAAGGCGAAGCTGGCGAGCAGGGAGGCGGTGCCGGAGCCGGAGGCCGTCCACAGGTCCTTGCCGGTGCCGTCCACCACGGCCAGGGACCAGGATACCAGTCCCGTGCGCACGGGCACGTTGGGGGCCAGGGTCAGGATGTCCTTGGACCCGTCGCCGTTGGGGCTGAAGGCGGCCAGGTCGATGGACACGGCCACCGGCGGCTGCAGGGTGTTGACGATGATGTTCTCCACCTTGGCAAGGCCGGAGTTGCCGGCGCGGTCGGTGGCCGCGATGCGGTAGGCGTACACCCCGTCGGGCACCACGGCCCCGGCGGCGTCCTTGCCGTCCCAGGACAGGACCGGCGGCTCGGAGGACTTGAACTCCCAGGTCCTGAGCACGGAGCCGGAGGCGTCCAGGAGCTCGGCCTTCCACAGGTCCTCCGCGCTGCCTTCCTGGGCGATCGCGTAGGAGTCCTTGTTGCCGTCCCCGTCGGGGCTGAAGATGGAAGCGTCGGCGCCGGATGGGCCGGCGGCGGCCGCCCGGGGGGCGACGGTGTCGATCCGGAGCTGGTAGCGCTCCGACCGTCCCAGGTTGCCGTTGTCGTCCACGGCCTCCAGCTCGAAGGAGTAGAGCCCGTCGGGAGCCTGGGAGCCGGCGTCGGTCAGGCCGTTCCAGGACAGCTCGGGCGGCACGGGGATGCCGGTCTTCACGTAGGCCAGCCGGGCGATGAAGCTCTTGAAGCCCTCGCTCTCCGGCCGGGCGTCCTTGTTCGCTATCAGTCGGACCAGGTTGCCCTCGGCGTCATAAACCTTGAAAGACCAGGAACTGACGTAGCGCTGGTCGGTGATGGTGACGGGCAGGAGTATGTCGTCCTGGACGCCGTCGCTGTTGGGGCTCATGTACCAGAGTTCCCAGGGGGTCTCGGGATAGGCGACCGTGATGGCGGGAGGGGTCCTGTCCACCACGCCCAGGGGCAAGTTGACGCCGCCTCCGATGGCCCATACGTCGCCGTAGAGCTCCTGGGCCGCCAGCGACGGGCGTATCTCCGAGCGGTCCCAGCCGGAACGGGATATGTAGGAATCGTCCGCCGCGCGGTTGATGGCGAAGGACGCTCCGATGCCGAACGAGGGCAGGAGGCTCTGGCCGGCGCCTTCGACGGCCTCGCGCAGGTTGATGTCCCAGCCCAGGCGCAGGAAGGCGACCTCGCGGAAGCCCAGTTCCAGGCCGGTGGCCAGCACCGCGTTCTGGAACGACGGGAACCACAGGTCCAGGTTGGCGTCCAGGCTGAGGCCGGGCTTTTCGGCCTTGACCAGGGTGGCGACCGCGCCGACGGCCAGGGTGAAGGGGGATTCGAAACCGGTGGCCGGTGCACCGGACAGTCCGGCCCCGCCGGGCGGGTCGTAGGCTATGCCCATGTTGCGGAGCGCCACGCCCCAGCGCAGGTCCTTGAGGAACCCGAGGTCGCCGGCCAGCCCCTGCGCGCCCAGGTCGAAGCCGAAGCCCCAGCCCAGGCCGCCGTTGCCGCCCAGGGTCAGGTCGGCGGCGGCGCCGAGCGACAGGTCGTCGTAGACATCCTTCGCGAAGCCGACGCGCCCGGTCACCGCGGTGCCCAGGGGCATGGAGGCGAAGGGGGAGGACAGGAGCCCCAGGTAGGCCGTCCAGACGCCGTAGGGTTGGGGGACGGCCAGGCCGAGGTTGACGGCGCTGCCGAACCCGGTCTCGGTTCCCAGGCCCAGGAGGGCGGCGTAGTTCAGGTCCAGGGTGACCCGCTGCAGGGCTCCGGAAGCCGCCGGATTGAGCAGGTCCGCCATGGGCGACTCGCTCGAGGCGGCCGACAGGGGGCCGGCCAGGAACACCGGGGAAGCGAGGAAGCCGGTCCCGTCGCCGCCCGCGGGCGGATCCCAGGCTGTCGCGGCGGAAACCGCGGCCATCATCAGCGTCAGCGCCGTCAGGTACCTGCGTACGGACATATGCACTCCTTGCCATCCCCGGGGGAATGGCTGCAATTAAATGTAACGAGCGGCGCCGGGGACGGCGCCTCGACCTACAGTATACCCAGAACCGACGAAGGAATCGCGGGTTACTGGTACATGACCACCACGGGCACCGGATCCAGGGTCATCACGTCCTCCGGGCGCATCAGGGGGGAATCCCAGCCCGCCCCCGGCACCTTGGACTCGAAGAAGAGCTTGAAGCCCTTGACCGGCATGTTGGTCGCCTCGGCGTTGTACCGGTAGGCCACGCGCTTGAGCGCCGGGGCGCCGAAGCCGTCCGCCGTGTGCACCGGCACCACCCGCGGATAGTCCGACCGGACCGTCTCCCGCTCCAGGATCATCCTGGGCTTGAATTGGTGGACCACCAGCATCCTGGGTCCGGGCAGGCCGTTGAGCCGCAGGTGGTCGTCGATGCGGGCCTGGGCGCGGTTGAACTCTTCCCCCGTTATGGAACCTATCTCCTTCATGGGCTTGAGGGTGCGCCATTCCGGATCCAGGGCCAGGTGCACGTTGGGGAAGCGGAGCCAGGGGAGCAGCGTCTCCACGGCCTGGTCCACCGTGTAGCGGCCTATCTGGTGGTCCAGGAAGACCAGCCAGCCGCGCTCCGCCGCGAAGGAGATGTACTCCTCGATCACGGAAGCCTTGGTGTAGCCAATCTCCCCCTCGGGCCAGCAGGTCCCGAAGATGATGTAGAAAGCCGGCACCACGCCCCTCTCTCCGTTGGCGGCGTCGTACAGCCGGGCGTACCCGTCCAGGAGCGTGGCCAGCTTGTCCTTGGGATACTCGCCCAGGATGCCCATGGTGGGTGCTCCGGGCTTGCCGTAGAACGCCAGCACCTGGTCGGGCAGGCCGGCGACGGGAAGCTCCGCCTTGGCGGTCTCCGGTTCCTGCCCGGCCACGGGGGAACCGGTTTCGCGATACGGCCCGAAGGACGGCGGGAGCCCGTCGTCATCGCCGCGCGGCGGATTGTAGCGCAGGGGTTCGCCCAGCGCCGGGATCTCCGCGGCGGTCGGGGGAACGGAGAAGCCTGAGGAGGCCGAGAGGCTGGCCGCCACCAGGAGGAGGCAGGCCGCGGACGGAAACACGGACCTGATCGGGCGCAATGCGGGCATGGGGTATCCTTCGGGGCGATGATTTCCCTTCCAGTATCGGCCCGCTGGCCGCCGGGCTTGAACCGCCGCGGGCGCATCCGGCATCCGGGCGGCGGGGCTGGAGGCCGGACGCCGATCGGCCGATAAGTCCGGTATGGTTCCATCGATGAAACGAGCGAGGGCCCTCGCCGTGGCGGCCTGTGCCCTGGCGGCCTGCCTGGCCGCCGCCGCGCCCGCCTCCGCCCAGGCCGCGTGGCCCCCCCTGCCCGGAGACTCCCCCCTGGAAAAGTCCCCGGAAGCCAACGACATACGAGTCCGCACCTGGGACGAGCTCCTGGGCGCGCCCCGGACCGCCGCCCAGGCCTTCGAGCGACGGACGGAAAGCAACGCCTGGGGCCGCTGGAGCGTCTACGTGGACAGGTCGGGGACCGGCTCGGGCGACGCGTTCTACACGGTCTTCTCGCCCGAGCGGGGCGGAGCCTGGCCCCAGTACGCCCAGGGCTCCTGGATAGTCAAGCGCTCCCGGGCGGACGGCTCGTTCATGCAGGCCAAGGTCTTCCTGCGCAGCGACCCGCAGACCTTCGCCCGGATCTACCCGTTCGGCGACCGCTCCCTACTCGACGTGGTGGCCTACGGCGGCGTCCTCTACCGGGAGGTCATCATCCCCCTGTCCTTCGAGGCCGTGCTCCGCTCACCCTTTTCGCGCGTGCGCCAGCTCACCGCGGACGTCGTGGACTGGTCGCCGTTCTCGCCGGAACCCGCCCTCTACGGCGGCCTGCGCGCCCTGGCGGACTCCATCCGGCCCCTGCTCCCCGGCCTGCGCTACGCCGACGACGGGGCCATCGACCATGACGGCAGGGCTGTACGCATCGCGGACCTGGGCGCCCAGGGCCCGGAGCCCGGGCTCAACTGCTCGGGCTTCGCAAAATGGCTGGTGGACGGCACCCTGGCCCCGCTGACCGGCTCCTACCTGCGCGTGGACGCGCTCAGGGAACGCATGATCGACTGGCGCGGCTCGTCGTTCACCGTCAAGTTCGAGGAGAAGTACGACCCGTTCTTCGGGCTCGACTGGGCCAGGGCCCTGGCGACGGCGGCCTGGTCGGCCCTCTACCCCTCGCGACGCGAGGAGTCGCCCCTGGCCTGGGACGTCAGCGAGCCGCCCTTCGCCCTCATCGTGAGGGACGCCGACCCGGTCAACGGCGGCGGGGCGTACCGGCCCTACTCGGCCAACTTCGACGACGCCGGCTTCGAGCTGCCCGGCCTCAAGGCGGTCCTGTTCAGCCTGGCGTCCAGGGAGCCGGGCAGGTACTACCTGGCGCAGTTCAGCGCGCGAAAGCCCGTGGAACCCCACCTGCGCACCTGGTTCCACCTGGCCGCCCTCTTCCCCTACTTCGACACGGACGGGGTCTTCAGGGTGGCGGTCTTCGAGAGCGCGGAGGAGACCTCCCTGGACAGGATCATGGGCGACCCCGACTACGAGTTCGTGAAGCTGGTCCGCATGCCGGTCTCCGGCCGGTTCTCGCCCCAGGCCCTGGAAGCGTCCGCGGCCCCGTGAGGATCACCTTCCTGGGCACCGGCACCAGCCACGGGATACCCGTGCTGGGCTGCTCCTGCAGCGTCTGCTCGTCCCCGGATCCCCGCGACACGCGCTGGCGCAGCTCAGCCCTGGTGGAGGGCGATCAGGGCGAGGTCCTGCTCCTGGACGCCGGCCCCGAGTTCAGGCTGCAGGCGCTCCGGGCCTGCATCACCCGGCTGGACGCGGTCTTCATCACCCACGCTCACGCCGACCACGTCCACGGCCTGGACGACATCCGGCCCCTGTCCAGGAAAAGCGCGCTCCCCGTCCACGCCGGCCGCGCGGACTGCGAGGAACTCCGCGCCCGTTTTTCCTACGCCTTCGGCGGTGGACAGGAAGGCGGGGGCAAGCCGCGCATCGGCCTCTCGGAGCTGGGGACTCTCCCCGTCCGGGTCGGCGGCCTCAGGGTCCAGCCGGTGCCGCTCCTGCACGGGGAGCGCCCGGTCCTGGGCTACCGCATCGGCGGCCTGGCCTACCTGACCGACTGCTCGGCGGTCCCGCCCGCCTCCATGGAACTCCTGGCCGGCCTGGACCTGCTGGTGGTCGACGCGCTCAGGGAACGGCCCCACCCCACGCACCTGAGCGTCGGCCAGGCCCTGGAACTGGCTGCGCGCCTGTCCCCCGGCCGCCTCCTCCTCACCCACCTCTGCCACGACCTGTCCCACGCCGGGCTGGAACTGCGCTGCGCGTCGGCCGGCCTGCCCTTCCCCGCCGGCCCTGCCCACGACGGGCTCCGCGTCGAGCTCCCCGGCCGCCCGGCCGCCTGAACCGCCCCGCCACTCCGTTCCCCGCCGCCCGGTCGGAAAGCCGCGCTTGCCAATCCCCCGATATGGGTTATGCTGGAGACGGCGCTCCGGATGATGGCGGCGCCTCGAACAGATGCGAGCCAGGGTGCCGGAGGGACCGTCCATGACCGACCAGGAAATAGTCCAGTTCGCGAAGAAGCTCGTGGATGCCGGCGTGCAGCTGAACGCCGTCTACGAACCCATCGGCTGCCAGTTCGGCCTGCGACCGTCGGACCTGGTCCCGTGGCTGAAGGACAGGGACGGCTTCTTCGCCTCGGAATGCGGACTGGACAAGCCGGAATACGTCGCCTGGAAGGACTTCATGGCGCACGGCCGGCCCTGCGGCGCGCAGACGCGGAGCGGACCCTGCCGGAGGCCGGTGAAGGGCAGCGCCGGCCTGTCGCCCCAGGAGTTCGCCCGCCGCCACGCGGAGGGCACGCTCCTGTGCTCCCGCCACCTCAAGCCCCTGGAGCGGCCCGGCGCCTGAAGGCCCGTCCCCCCGAGCGGCCTGCGACGATGAAAAAGCCGCCCCGGACGGGGCGGCTTTTTTTTCGCCGGCGGATTAGGCGGGATCAGCCGCCGGATTCCATGCGGGCCAGGATCTCGCTCACCTTGGTCTCGTAGCGCACCGGGTCGCCCTCGGCCGCCTTCTGGAGGTAGAGCCTGGCGTCGTCGAAGCGCCTGGAGGCGAAGGCGTTGATGCCCAGCGCGTAGTTGGTGATCGGTTCCTCGCTGCCCAGCTCGAGGGCCTTGACGTACTGGATCTCCGCGGCGGCGTAGTCGCTCTTCGCGTAGGCGATGAGCCCCAGGTAGTAGTACGGGATGTAGCTGGACGGATTCTTGGCCAGGGCCTGGGTGAAGAGCCGGCCGGCCAGGTCCAGGTCCTTGTCGCCGTAGGCGCTCACGCCGGTGGTGACCAGTTCCGCGAAGGTCTTCTGGGCCGCCAGGTAGGAGGCGAAATCCTCCTGGGCGGCTTCCTCCACGTGCCAGCGCAGGAAGAAGTCCCTGGCCATGGCCTGGTTTTCCTCAAGGGTGGCGGTCGGCTCCAGCTGGGCTATGACGTCCCAGATGAAGCGGTTGTAGCGGCGCTCGCCGCTGTTCAGGAAGAAGGACACCAGGGCCCAGGACTGCGGGTAGAACACGTCCAGCCCGTCGCGGGCCTCGTCGGAGGTCAGGGTCATGAGCTGGGTGAGGGAGTAGAGCTGGTCCTGGTTGGCCAGCAGCTTGACCGTCTCCAGCCAGGCCTGGTTCTCGGCGTAGGTGACCGCCCCGGTCTCCTCGCTGTACGCGGTGCGCTCGAAGTAGACCGCGAAACCTTCGCGTATCCAGAGGGGAGGCTCCGGCACGAAGGCCTTGAGGAACTGCACGAAGGCCTGGTGGGCCAGGGAAGCGGAGAATTCGTCGGGGCTGTCCTTCCGGTAGACGACCAGCTCGGAACGCTCGGCCGTCGGGTAGTGCAGGTAGACGAAGTCGTCCTTGGTCTCGCCGATCACCTTGACCAGGTAAGCGTCGAAGGCGTCCTTGGCGGAGAAGTTCCGCACGGTGAGCGGGGCCTTGAGCATGGTCTCGTCGAAGCGGAAGTACTCGTTGTAGACCAGGAACAGGCCGTCGAGCGTGGCGGCGAGCGCCTCGGCGTCCTCCTGCCCGGCGTCCGACCAGACCGTGTAGCGGCCGGTGCTCGCGCTCGCGAACTGCGCGCCCTGGGCGGAGGCGAGAGCCCCCCCGAGGACCAGCACCGCGACGATGGCGACAAATTTCTTCATGTTACCCTCCGTGGTTCGTTAATCGTATACCGCGCGCCTTGCCATGTCAAACGGCCGGGCGAAGCGGCGGACCGGCGGATGCCGGGGCCTCAATTGGAGAACCGGTCGATGACCAGGTTCACCTCCTCGATCAGGATTCCCGTGAATCGCTCTATGTTGTCTATTATGTACTGTTGCAGGTTGTGTATGTTCCCCGACAGCTGGGTGCCGAAGGGCAGCTCCAGGGTGACCGTGATGCGGTAGCCCTGGCTGTCCGACCGCACGCTCACCTTCTGGATGCGTATGGAGTCGTCGAACTCGTCGATGCAGTGGACGACCATCTGCGACAGGGCGGATTCCGTGATGGCCACCCTGCCGCGCTTGGAGAACTCGGGGCGCACCACCGACTTCTCGTAGAGCTTGGGGGTGGTGATGGCGGCCGGACCGAGGTTCTTCTGCAGGAAGACGCGCACGCTGTCGTAGAAGATGCGCGGGTAGCTGCGCTTGATCTCTATGGCCGGAACCGGTATCACGTGCTTCCCCTCGACTTTCCGCGACTGTACGGCCTTGTCTATCTCCTCGCGGGTCGCGATGTCCTCTATCTTGATGATCTTGTGGGGATGCGGGACCTGCAGGCGCTCCGCTATCTTCCTGACCATCTTCTCCGACGTCCCGATCAAGAGTATCCGCTTCCACCTCGTGCGCTGGAGCACCCTGGCCACCTCGTCGCGGTGGGCCTTCTCGTGGAAAAGCGCCGTCTTGACCGCCGCCAGGTAGTGCTTCTCCCGCTTGGCCGACTTGCCGGCCACGATGGCGTCGCCCCGTATGAGCAGGCCGTCGTCGATGATGAGGTCTATGCCGAACTTCTGGGCCACGAGCTTGGCGCGGAAGCTCTTGCCGGTGCCGCTCTCGCCCACCAGCGCGAACACCCGCACGCCCCTCGAGAGCCAGAGCATGTCCTTCAGGATCTTGAGCATGGCCTCCCCGTCGCGGATGCAGGAATCATGGCACAGCGCGGCCCTTTTCCGGATCCCACCGTGATTATCGGCATAAACTCCCCGTTTGCCTTACCGATAATAGAGCGAGGGTCCGGAAGAGTCCGGGCTCCCTGGAGGGTACACCGATGGAATCAAGCAGCCTGCGAGAGTTCCTGGACGGAGCGGCCGAGCTCCGCGACGCGCTCGACCGTTTCGTGGAGGAGCAGCGCTCCGTGGCGGGAGCCGTGCGGACGCGCGACTGGGCCGGCCTGGAACGCGCCTTGGAGAGCGCCACCGCCCGGTCCCTCCTGGTCGACGCCGCCGAGACCCGCCGCAACCTGGCCTGGGAAGCCCTGCTCGCGGACCTGCGCCTGCCGGCAGACTCCACCGTGTTCCGCGTATCCCTGGCCCTGCCCCTGGAGCTGCGCTCCGTGCTGACCGACGCCTACCGCGACCTGCGCCTGTCCGCCATGCGGGCCCGCATAGAGAACCGGGCCCTGGACAGCTTCGTGGGCGTGCAGGGCTCCACCCTGTCCAAGGTGATCGACGAGCTCTTCCCCATGCGGAAGGGCCGTATATATGGAAAGACCGGCAAGGCCCGCGAGGCCGCTCCGGAATCCATGGTGCTGGACGCCGCCTTCTGATCGGAGACCGACGATGAACTCGACCTTCATGGGGATAGAGATAGGCAAGCGCGGGCTCATGGCGCACAACCAGGGGCTCACGACCACCGGCCACAACCTGACCAACGCCTCCACCGAGGGCTACTCCCGCCAGCGGGTGGAGTTCGGGACCTTCGAGCCGATCTACGCGCCGCACCTGAACCGCGAGGAGACGCCGGGCCAGCTGGGCCAGGGCGTGGTGGCCGTCAGGGTGGAGCGGGTCCGCGACGAGCTCCTGGAAGGCCAGATCGTGGCCCAGCAAGGGGGCCTCGGATACTGGGACACCCGCGACAAGTACGTGGCCATACTGGAGCAGATCCACAACGAGCCCACCGAGGTGTCGGTGCGGGCCCAGATGGACAAGTTCTGGGACGCCTGGCAGGAACTGTCCCTGCACCCGTCCGAGACCGCCCCGCGCGAGGCGGTGGTCCAGCGGGGCAAGACCCTCATCGACGCGATACACGGGCAGTACCGCCGCCTGGCCTCCACCCGCGACATGCTGGAGGAAGACATAGGCGTGGTCACCTACCAGGTGAACGGCCTGTCGCGGCAGATAGCCATGCTCAACGAGGAGATCGTCAAGGTGGAGGCCATGGGCGACAACCCCAACGACCTCTACGACCGGCGCGACCTCCTGGTGGAGCGCCTCGGGAAGCTGGTCCCGGTGACCGTGGACCGCCGCGACCCGGACGAGTTCATGGTGCACATCGACGGGCACGTCCTGGTCCAGGGCTCCATAGCCAGGGAATTGGCGCTGGAGACCGACCCGGGCAACGACGGCTACTCCCGCATCATGTGGAAGGACACCGGCTCGCAGGCCTTCATCCCAGGCGGCACCCTGGGCGCACTGGTCGAGCTGCGCGACGTGGACCTGCGCGAGGAGATCGCCGCCCTGGATACCATGACCCTGTCCTTCACCGACATGGTCAACGAGGTGCACCGCGGCGCGTACGGCCTGAACGGCTCCACGGGCGTGGATTTCTTCACGGAACAGCCGGCCATCAACAACGTGGCGGGCAACTTCGACCGCGACGGCGACGGGGCCTACGATTCCAGCTACGTGCATCGCATCACCGGCGGCAACGCCCTGGACCCGCAGGAGCAGCTCGGGCTGGCCGGCGTCATCCGGCTCTCCGCCCCCGGCGGGGAGGTGAGCGTCGAGTACCGCCCCACCGACACGGTGGCGGACCTGGTCAAGCGCATCAATTTCTCCGGAGCGGAAGTGACCGCCCGGCTGACTCCCGACGGCAGGCTGCAGCTGAGGGCCACCACGGCGGCGGACTCCGCCAACCCGGACTTCGTGATACGGCACGTGGAGGACTCCGGCGAGTTCCTGGCGGGCTACGCCGGGCTGCTGGCCTCCTCCGGGCCGGAGGGCGCCTACGACTGGGCGCGGCCGGACGCGGTGGTGGGACTGCGGGCCGGCGGCGAGGCCGGACCGGGAGCCGAGTTCGCGGTGGCGCCCCTGGCGCACCCCTCCGGCTGGATAGAGGTATCCAGGGCGGTCAGCCTGGACCTGACCAGCGTGGCCGCCGGCTTCGGGCTGAACGGACGGCCTGCGGAAGCCGGCGACGGCTCCGCTGCCCTGGCGATAGCGCGCCTGAGGAGCGGCCCGGTGATGGTCGGCAGCCAGTCCACCTTCGACGACTACTTCGCGGACGCGGTGGCGCGCATCGGCCTCAAGGGCGAGCAGGCCGGGCGCATGGCGGAGACCCAGTCGCGCATCGTCAAGAACCTGACCGACACGCGCGACTCCATCTCCGGGGTGAACATCGACGAGGAGCTGGCCAACATGATCAAGTTCCAGCACGGCTACGCGGCCGCGGCCAAGTTCATAGCCAACTTCGACGAGATGCTGGACACCATCATCAACCGCATGGGCGTTTAGTTGAAACACGGAATTAGGCCACGGAGACACGGAGAAATATGGAAGAAAGAAGGGAGCGGCGGTGAAGCGATGGCTAAGCAATCTCTTGTCCGTCTCTCCCATCCTCTCTGTGTCTCTGTGTCTCTGTGTCTCCGTGGTCTGCTTTTTTGAGTGAGTGAATCGGAGGGCATATGAGGCGCGTCAGCACGGACATGATGAACACGGACATGCAGTATTGGCTCCGGCGCAGGGAAGACGCGATGGCCGCGCAGGAAAGCCGCATGAACCGGCAGGAGCGGCTGAACGGGCTCCGCGACGATCCACTGGCGGCGGCCCGCTCGGTCCGCTACGAGTCCGTGGTCGGGCGGCTCGAGCGCTACGAGGACAACGTCCGCTACACCCTGGACCGCTCCCGCATCGCCGAGGGCTACATGCGCCAGGCCCAGGACATCATGCAGCGCGTGCGCGAGCTGGCCGTCACCGGCGCCACCGGCACCTTCACCAAGGAAGACACCGCGGCCATGGCCGTGGAGGTTGACCAGCTGCTCGCCGAGCTCGTGAGCCTGGCCAACGCACGCGGCCCGGATGGCGACTTCCTGTTCGCCGGCGACAAGTCGCATACGGAGCCCTTCCGCGCCCTCACCAGTTTCGTGGAGGGGGCCGGCGGGCCAGCCGTCACCGCCGTGGACTACCTGGGCGGCCTGGGCACGCCCCGCGCGGAGATCAGCGAGGCCAGCTACCTGCCCATGAACCTGCCGGGCGACTCGGTCTTCTGGGCCGAGCGCCAGCGCATAGCCGGCGGGGCCGACGCGACCGGGTACCGCGTGCTCGAGGCATCCAGCATCTTCCTGGACGGCCAGGAGATCCGCCTGCGCCCCGGTGACACGGTGCAGGCGATCATAGCCAAGATCAACGATTCCGGCGCGCCGGTGAAGGCCTCCCTGGATCCGTCCCGGAACGCCCTGGTGCTGGAAGGCACCAACGCCCACCGCCTGCGCGTGGAGGACGGCTCCGGCGCCCGCGTGCTGGCCGACCTGGGCATCCTGTCCGGCTCGGGCGTGCCCTCGGACTACGCCCCGACGGCCCGGGTGTCCGGCGGCTCCATCTTCGACACGGTGATAGCCCTGCGCGACGCGCTCAACAAGGGCGACCACCTGGACGTGGGTGGCCGAGTGCTGGCGTCCCTGGACGCGGGCATGGGCAACCTGGGGGCCAGGCTCGCCGAGGCCGGTTCCATGATGGAGCGCCTGGAGATGGCCGGGCTGCGCCTGAACAAGGAGATACCGGACACCACTGCCCTCCTGGCGGCGGAGAAGGACCTGGACTTCGCGCAGGCGGTGACCGACCTGAAGATGATGGAGTACGCCCGCACGGCCTCCCTGCAGATGGCCGGCCGGGTCCTGCCCCAGACGCTCCTTGACTTCCTGAAGTGATTCCGGCAGATTGGACGCACACATGAGGATACAGACCAAATCCCTGGGCGAGATCGAGATCGACGAGCGCCAGGTGATCGACTTCCCCGAGGGGCTGATCGGCTTCAGGCCCTTCACCTCCTTCGCCCTGCTGGACGCCCCGCAGAAGCCCTACTTCTTCCTGCAGTCCACCGTCATGCCGGCGCTCAACTTCATCCTGGTGGACCCGTTCCTGTTCAGGCCGGACTACTCCATCGACCTGGCCGACGAGCTCTGCCGCGGCCTGGGCATCGCCTCGCCGGACGACGCGCTGATCCTGGTGCTGGTCACCAGCCCGACGGACGGCAGCCCGGTGACCGCCAACCTGATGGGCCCGCTGGTGATAGGCAAGGCCACCCGCCGCGGCGCCCAGCTGGTGCTCGCGGACCCGCGCTGGAAGACCAAGCACGACGTGATGGCGGAGCTTGCCGCCTCCAGGAAATAGGCCATGCTCATACTGTCGCGCAAGCTGAACGAGAAGCTGGTCATAGGCGACGGCATCGTGGTGTCGGTGGTGGAGGTCCGCGGCGACCAGGTCAAGCTGGGCATCGAGGCCCCCAAGACCGTGAAGGTGTACCGCCAGGAAGTCTACGAGGCCATCCAGGAGGAGAACCGGCTCGCCGCCGCCTCCTCCCTGCCCGAGGCTTCCCTCCAGCTCCCCCCGCTCGATTTCAAGGCGCCCTGAGCGGCGCTTTCACAGGATCGCGCCGCGGGCCGGCGCGGGCATTCCCCGAAAGGCGACCCATGACGACCATGACCCACCCCGCCACCGGTTTCACCCTCGGCGACCCTTACGCCAATCCCCTGTCCCGCACGCCGACCCCGGAACAGGCCGCGGCGTTCTTCGACGGCCTGATCCTCTCCGCCTCGGGCTGGCGCGGCGTGTTCGGCGCGGACGACGACGACCTGTCCGAAACCCTGGAACCTTCCCGGCTGTACGTGGCCGCGCGCATGGCCGCGGTCTTCGCCGACCGTCTCCTCGAGACCGCCCCGTCGGCGGCGGCTGCGCCAGTCGTTGCACTGGGCATGGACAGCCGCCCCAGCGGCCCGGCCATCGCCGAGGTCGCCCTGCGCGTCTTCCTGGCCAAGGGGCTGCGCGTGCGCTGCGCCTTCATCCTGGCCGCCCCGGAGATCATGGCCTGGGCCAGGCGATCAGGCGCCCTGCCCGTGGGCCACCCGGACCGCATCGACGCGTTCTGCTACGTGTCGGCCAGCCACAACCCTCCCGGCCACAACGGGCTCAAGTTCGGGCTGGCGGACGGAGGCGTGCTCCCGGCCCCTGAAGCCGGGCTCCTGACTTCCCGCCTGCGGGACGGGGCCTGCACGGCCGCCGACATCGGCGCGATGGCCGCGCTCTGCGGCTCGCCCTCCCCCAAGGCCGTGGCCGCCGCCCTCTCCGCCTGCACGCTGGAAAAGCGGAAGGCCGTCTCCGACTACAGCCTGTTCATGCGCGAGACCGCGGCGGACGAAGGCGCGCTGGACGCCCAGGAACGGGAGCTGGACGCCCTGGCCGACGCGGTGCGGGCCAGGGGCTGCGGCATCGTGGCCGAGATGAACGGGTCCGCCCGCTCGCTGTCCATCGACCCGGACTTCCTGTCCGCCCTGGGGGCAACGGTGCGCTCGGTGAACGACAGGCCGCGGGCCTTCGCCCACCGCATCGTGCCGGAGGGAGCATCCCTGGACGACTGCAGGCGCGAGCTGGAGGCGGCCCACGCGGCGGACCCGGCCTTCACGCTGGGCTACGTGCCGGACTGCGACGGGGACCGGGGCAACATCGTGATCTGGGACGATGCCGCCGGGGCGGCGCGGCCGCTGGAAGCACAGGAGACCTACGCCCTGGCCCTGCTGTCCGAGCTGGCCGTCGGGGAGCGCCACCGCCTGCTCGCCGCCGCCCGCGGGCCGCGCGACGGCAGCTCCCCGGGTCCCGGACCGGTGGCGGTGGGCAACGACGCCACCAGCTTGCGGGCCGACGCCATCGCCCTGGCCCTGGGAGCGGAGTTCAGGCGGGCCGAGACCGGCGAGGCCAACGTGGTGGGACTGGCGCGGCGGCTGCGAGGAGAGGGACACACGGTACGCATCCTAGGCGAGGGCTCCAACGGCGGCGTGATCACCCATCCGGCCGCCGTGCGCGATCCCCTCAACACGGTCACCGCCCTGCTCAAGCTCCTCTGCCTCCGGGACTCGGGCGGCGTGGCCGGGCCCTGGAAGCTGTGGCTCGAGCGCAGCGGGCAGGCGGACCGGTACCGCGAGGATTTCTCCCTGGCGGACGTGGTCGCGAGCCTGCCTGCCTTCGTCACCACCAGCGTGTTCGAGGACCGTGCCGCCCTGCGCGTCGCCACCCGGGACCACGCGGCGCTCAAGGCGGCCTACGAGGCGGCCTTCCTGCGCGGCTGGCCGGACCTGGCCAGGCGGCTGGAGCCCCGCTACGGGATCCTGTCCTGGAAGGCCGTCGCCAGCGTCGGCATGGTCGAGACGGAGCTGGAGGGCGACTTCGCCGCATCCGGCTCCGGAGGGCTCAAGATCCTCATGAGCGACCCGGGCGGCTCCCCGGCGGCCTTCCTCTGGATGCGGGGCTCGGGAACGGAACCGGTGTTCCGCGTGATGGCCGACGCGCGCGGGGCGGATCCCGCCGTCGAGCGCCTGCTCCTGGAGACCCACGCCGCCTGGGTGCGCGAGGCCGACGCGTCTTGCGCCCGGGCGCATTAGATGCTATAGTCCGCAAACAAGACCGTACGGCCGAAGGATTTCGCAAGGCATGCGGCGGGAGTGATCGATGGGCGTACGCGGCGAGCTGTTTTCATCCAGGGTATCGGTCGACGGACGGACCTACTTCTTCAACGTGAAGGAGAACAGGAACGGGGACGTGTTCCTCGCCATCGTCGAGAGCAAGCCCACCGAAACCGAGACCTTCGACCGCAGGTCCATCGTCGTGTTCAAGGACAACCTCCGGGAATTCCTCAAGTCCTTCGAGAAGGCGCTCGAGGCGATGGACAAGGCCCCTGATCCCAAGCCCCGCCGCCACGTCTCCGACGCCGAACGCCGCGAGCCCCGGGACGAACGGGCCGCTCCCCGCGAGCGGCGCAGGCCCAAGGACGGGGACGACGACAGGCCCAAGCGCACGCCCGGCAAACCCATAGAGCGCGAGCTCAACCCCGACGGCACCTTCTCGCTCCTGCCCGAGCTTCCCGAGGGACAGGTGCGCAAGCGCGTGGTCCGCAAGCAGTCCGGCGACGAGGCCGGGCGCAAGACCATTCGCGTGGCGCGCGGCAAGCCTGCTCCGGCCAAGCCCGGCGAGAGCCGCCCCGCCTCCCGACCCGCGGGGAAGCCCGCCGGCAAGCGGCTGACCGTCAAGAAAGCCAAGCCCAAGGGCTGATCCGGAAGAATCCCGCCACTGATGATCGGTGGGCGTTCAACGACCGAGTTCCGGGACGAGCATGGTTCTGGCCCTTCCCGGAAGAATCCCGCCACTGATGATCGGTGAGCATACAACGACCGAGTTCCGGGACGAGCATGGGTCCTGATGAGAAAAACGACCCGCCGCTATCGCGGGGGGTCGTTTTTCTCACCACCCATGCTCCCGGATTTACGGACGTTGCTCGAAAGCTTTTCGGTGGCGGGATTCTTCCGGGAAGGGTGGCGGGATTCTGTCTCACCAACCCGCGGTTCGACTTCCTTCTTTTTACTCTTTCGAATAATCGAAACTCATCCTCTGGATCGGCGAGGGTCCGAGGCGGCGGCAGGCTTCGCGGTGGGCGGCGGTGGG
>JAKLIU010000120.1 GCA_022709445.1 Spirochaetota bacterium
CACGCTCACCTCCGACCCCGGGCTCTTGGTGCAGCTCAAGAAGAACTTCCGCGAGCTGTCGGAAGGCATCGGCTTCCTGGACGACCGCTACAACCTCACCGTCTCGCGCACGGGCGTCCGGGGGTTCTTCATCTTCTGCAAGGGATACTACCTCTTCGTGTTCTCCAGGTCCTGCGCCTTCGTCGACCCGGACGCCTTCCGCGTGCTGCACGGCGAAATCCTCATCTTCTTCGACCGCGTGCTCACCGTGGCGCGGCTGTTCCAGATCGCGGCCCTCTCCAAGGAGTGGCGCCTGATCGCCGAGACCCAGCGCACCTTCCTGCCGGCCAAGCTGCCCGAACACCCCAAACTCTCGCTGGCGGCCTACTTCCGCCCCCTGGTCAACGTATCGGGCGACTTCTACGACGCGCTCAAGATAGACGATGACCGAACCCTGCTGGTCATGGGCGACGTGTCGGGCAAGGGCCTGGGCGCGGCCCTGGTGATGGGCATAGCCATCAACACGGTGCGCGCCGCCAACGACAAGTCCGACCTGCCCGGCCTCCTGCGCAAGGTCGACAACGCGATCCGCGAGATGGGTTTCGAGGACAAGTACACGGTGCTGTTCTTCGGCATAGCCGACGTCAAGAAGCACACCATGAAGTACATCAACGCCGCGCTGCCGGAGCAGTTCATGGTGGTGAAGACCGTGCGCGGCACCGCGGTCAAGCGCCTGGAGTCCAACCAGGGCATCGTGGGCCTGGTGCCCCTGGGCGAGATCGAGGTGGAGGAAGTGGAGCTGCGAACCGACGACGTGATCATCCTCTCCACGGACGGCCTGACCGAGCTCGAGAACGAGCAGGGCGTACCGCTGGACAGGTCTCCCGAGTTCACCCGCATCCTCAACGAGGCGCACGAAATGGGCGCCGAGGACCTGGTGGACCGCCTGGCCACCCTCGGCGAGACCTACGCGGGCAACAAGTCGCTCAGGGACGACATCACGATACTCGTGGCCAAGGTGGGACGACTATGGGACTGACCATTTTTACATACCTGTCCGCCGCCATCATGCTCTTCGTGGCGTTCCGGGTCCGGTCGACGGGCCGGCGCAGGGACGTGACGGTCTTCAGGCTGGCCGCCATCGCCTCCGCCGGCTACGCCTCCTGCCTGGCCACGGGCTACCTGCTCGCGGCCGACGATGCGGGAACCGCGCTCATCCTGCTGAGGTGGGCGGGAGCCGGCGCCATCTGGTCGTTCATGGCCTTCCTGCGGCTGTCGTTCACCTTCCCCTACGGACGCAGGCTGGTCCTGGTCGACCTGCTGTTCCTGGCCGCGGCGGGACTGGTCGCCTGGCAGTTCACCGCCGGCGACGCCTACCTCGCGGAGGTCAGGCGCGTCGCCCTGGAGTTCATACGCTTCGAGGGCCCCTCCTACTCGCTGTTTGCCATGGCCGGCGCCCTGGTCGGCATCCTGGCGGCCGTGATCCTGGTCATCAGGGGCTTCATGATCAAGAGCCGGGTCTACCGCCAGCAGGCCTTCCTGATCGCCGCAGGCATCGTCGGCAGCGTGGCCTTCGGGTACGTGGTCTCCATCTACCTGCCCCAGGCCGGCCAGAACGTGGCCTACCCCATCGGCGGCGCCAGCAGGATCGTCGCCATCCTGGCCTCTTCCTACGCGCTCTCCTCCACCCGCCTCTTCCACGTCCCCACCGTGGCCAAGACCATCCTGTCCCGGGTGCTCCTCATCGCGCTCTTCGGGGCGCCGCTGGGCCTGCTCGTGGGCGTCATGCTGCTCTTCCGGCTGTCCATGCTGTTCATAGTGCTGGCGGCGGGCTTCGCGGGCTTCATACTGATCGGCCGCGCCGCCGACCGCTTTGCCCAGAGCCGCTTCGGTTCCGCCCGCGACGAGGAATCCCGCGAGGAGCTGGAAGCGGCCATCGCGCACATCGACCTGTCCGCCGGCCGCGAGTCCGTGCTCGGGGAGCTGTCGGGCATCCTGGCGCAGGAGTTCGGGGCCCAGTGGTTCTGGATGCTCTCCGAAGACGACGCGGGCGGCCTGTCCAGGGTCTTCCCCGGCAACGACGAGGTGGTGGTGGCCAACGCCGACTCGCCCATCATCGAACCGCTGGCCTCCCTCGACCGCGGCGTGGTCCTCAAGACCGACATCGTGGCGGACCCCGCGTTCGCCCTGCACAAGACCGCGCTCCTGCAGTTCTTCGAGACCCTCGGCGCGGAAGCGCTGATCCTGGCCAAGGAAGGGCGCCGCATCATCGGCGTCTTCGCCCTGGGCCCCAAGCGCTCGGGCGTCGACTACAGCGTCCTGGACTACGAATCCTTCCAGGCCATCCACGGCAAGCTGTTCGTGGTGGCCTACTACGTGCGCCACGTGGCCCGCGAATCCCTCCTGGCCACCGTGGAGAAGGAGATCGGGCTGGCCGACCAGATCGTGCGTGCGGTGCAGGAGACCATCGACCCGATCAGGCACCCTGCCGTGGACGTGGCGTTCGTGTGCCAGTCCACGCGCCAGCTGGGCGGCGACCTCTACGACTCGGTCCGCCTCTCGGAGCACCGCTGGTTCTTCGTGGTGGGCGACGTATCGGGCAAGGGCCTCAACGCCGCCATGTCCATGGTCATCCTCAAGTCCATGATCCGCACCCTGCTCCGCGAGGAGAAGGATTTCATCAAGCTGGTGGCCCGGACCAACGCGTTCATCAAGGAACAGCTGCCGCGCGGGACCTTCTTCGCCGGGGCGTTCGGCTTCATTGCCCTGGACAAGGGCTCGGTCTACTTCATCAACTGCGGAATACCGGCCGTGTTCTTCCATTCCCCGGGCCTGGAGACGGTCATCGAGGTGCAGGGAGACGGGAAGATGCTGGGCTTCGTGAAGAACATCGAGCCCTACCTCAAGACCAGGAAGCTGGCCCTGCCCCCGGGCTCCAGCCTGGTGATCAGCACGGACGGCATCGTGGAGTCCGAGAACGTCAGGGGTGAGCGCTACGGCAAGGAGCGCCTGGTCCGGATCATAGCGGAGAGCAAGGGCACCAGCGCCGAGGACACGATCAAGGCGATACTCAAGAGCGCCACCTCGTTCTCCGACGGCAAGATAGAGGACGACGTGACGGTGGTGGCCATCAATTACCACGGCCGCAAGGAGAAGAGAGCATGACTGGAATCAGCGTCGAGCCGAGCGAACGGGGCAAGTACACGGTGCTCACCGTGAACGGCCCCATCAACAGCTACACGTTCACGGAACTTCAGGAAAAGACCATGAAGTACGCCGGCAAGGTGGACCTGGCCGTCGACCTCTCCGGGGTCAGCTCGATGACCAGCGCGGGCATCGGGGTGATACTGGCGGCCATAGAGGACGCGGAAGCCGCGGGCAAGCGGCTGTTCGTGGTGGCTCCCTCCGAGGTGTCGCGGCTGGCCATCGAGTCGACCGGCTTCGGCGAGCGCTTCCCCACGGTAGCCTCGGTCAAGGAACTGCCGGCCTGAGGGCCGCCCTCCACGCATGTCGCGAGAATCGCCGCCCGGAACGGGCACGCACAACCCTGCCGGCCGGCCTGTCCGGACCCCGGGACGCCGGGTCGCGGACCTGAGGCTGGGACGCGATTCCCCGGCGGTTCCGGCATTCGAGGAATTCACCGCCACGCTGGAGTTCCTGTCCTCCGGGGAGCGCAGCGTCCTGACCATAGCCGGGGACGAAGTGATCGAGAACCTGATCACCCACGGCGAGGTTGGACCGGCGGGGATAGCCGTGCGCGTGCGCAAGGCGCCGGACCGGCTGATCCTCTCCGTGCTGGTGGAGAGCCACAGTCGTTTCGCGGATTTTGCCGGGGAAGTGGCTTCCGGGGAACTGCCTGGCCCGCGCTACAACACGGAACTCAGGCGATGGCACGGCCTGGGCCTCACCATGTGCAGGAACCTGGCCTCGCGCGTGAGCTATCGGGCAGGCGAGCTCACCGACCGGGTCATCCTGGAATTCACCCTGTCCCCGCGGCCCTGACGGGACCGCGGGAGGGTGCGCGGCCACCGGCCGGCGGCCGACCGGATCAGCCCTGCCCGGTCAGCGCCTTGACGTAGTGGAGCCTGCCGTAGAGTTCGGGATTGTCCGAATTCCGGCGGGCCAGCCTGCCCTTCAGCTCCGAGAGCGACGCAACGTTGCGCGAACCCATCCAGGATTCCATCTCCCCCAGTATGGTCGCCAGCGCTCCGTAGCCCTTGGCGTACATGGCCGAGCACACCTGCACAGCGCTCGCGCCCGCGGCGACCAGCTTGAGGGCCGTCGCGCCGTCATAGACCCCGCCGGACGCGCAGAGTTCCAGGCCGGTGCGCCCTTCCAGGAGGGCGATCCAGCGCAGGCTCTCGTGGTAGGCCTCGGGACTGCCCCTGGTTGGACCGGCGGAGAGGCTCATGGAATCCAGGTCCACGTCGATGCGGTAAAAGCGGTTGAAGAGCACGGCCGCCTTGGCCCCGGCCTTGGCCAGGCGATGGGCCAGGTGGCCGACGCTGGTGTAGCCGGTCCCGAGCTTCACGGCAAGGGGCAGACGAACGGCCTTGGCCACGGAGGCGACGATCTCGACCAGCTTGTCCTCGATGGCGGCCGCGCCCTCCGACGGATCTACGGGCAGGTATCCCATGTTCAGTTCCAGGGCGTCCGCCCCGGCGGCCGCTATCCGCTTGGCGAAATCCGCCCAGAAGGTGCCGCCCGCGCAGTTGATGCTGGCGATGACCGGCGCGCGGCCGTCTTTCTTGGCAGCGGCCACCAGCTCCAGGTATTCGGCGGAGCCCTCGTTCATGCCCATGCCCGCCAGGAAGGCTTCCGCCTCCGGGTGCGCGAATCCGGCGCCGTCGGCCGGTTTCAGTTCCGCCCGCAGCTGTTCCTCGAACAGGGACTTGAGCACCACGGCGCCCGCCCCGGCGTCGAAAGCCTTGCGTACGCCCTCGATGGTGGAGGTCAGGCCGGACGAGGCGGCGATGACGGGATTCTTGAGCGCGAGACCCAGGTAGGAAACGGTCAGGTCGGCCATGTGTTCTCCTTGTGGCGGTTGCGGTGGTCGGGGCCGGCCATGGGCCGCCGGCTCGCCCCCATCAGGCAAGTATAAAGGCTTTCCGCGAGCCGGGCAAACGGATTGCGCGCCCGGAGCGCCCGATCCCCGGCCCGCACTGGAAAATCGGCATCGGATGCACTACCCTGACGCTGAAGTAAAAGCCTGATCCCGGGAGGCCT
This sequence comes from Spirochaetota bacterium, assembly GCA_022709445.1. Taxonomy (GTDB): domain Bacteria; phylum Spirochaetota; class Spirochaetia; order Treponematales; family UBA12059; genus JAKLIU01. The sequence continues at coordinate 5,206 of JAKLIU010000120.1, forward strand.
CCATGGCCGGAAAAAACGGCAATAATCGACTGGTACCGCTCTGGTCCATCCTGATCCTGCCCATCGTCGCCATCTACATCCTGTCCATCGGGGCCGTCAGTCTCAGCACCCTGCGATCCTCGAACAAGCTGGTGGAGGATTTCTCCGTGTCGCTCACCTGGAAGACCTCCGGCGAGATAGACGCGCTCATCCAGGGCTACATGAGCGAGGCGCACACCATCCTGGGCAGCCTGGCGGCGGTCGGCCTGAGCGGCACCGTGGACCTGGACGACACCCGGGGCATCGCCCCCCTGATGTACGCCTTCGCCGGCGTGACGCCCAAGATCGGCACCGTGTTCTACGGCGACGAGCGCGACCGCACGCTCTACATGAGCCGCGGGGCGGACGGGTCGGGAGTGACCGGCGTCCAGGACGGGACCAATCCCGGCAGGATGGATTTCTACGAGATGTTCCCGGGCGGTTCGCTCGGGAACATCGTGGATTCCATCGACTTCGCGCCCACCGCCCGTCCCTGGTACACGGCGGCCAAGGCCGGCCTGGCCGATGGCTGGACGGAGATCTACGTGGACGCCGCCTCCAAGGGCCTGGTTGCCTCCGCATACACCCCGGTGTTGCGTCCGGACGGAAGTTTCCGCGGCGTCATGGGCGCCGACCTGACCCTGTCCGCCCTGGACGCCCTCCTGGTCAAGGCGAGCACCGGCTCCAGTTCCAGGTCCGTCCTGGTCGATTCGGGCGGAATGATCGTGTCCAGTTCCAGCGGCACCACGGTGACCAGGGAGCAGGACGGCGCCCTGGTGCGCATGGCCGCGACGGACAGCGAGGACAAGGTCCTCGCCGCGGCCGCCGCCTACAAGCCGGAGGACGCCGTGACCGCGGCCTCCGGGGACGGGGCCTCCGCCTCGAACACCTGGTACCACAAGTTCAACGTCGATGGCAAGGATTTCTTCGTCAGCGCGTCCCCGTTCAAGGGAACCGGCGGGCTCTCCTGGACCATCTACACCTACATATCCCTGGCGGACGCGCTCAAGGCGGTGGACAGCGCCCTGTTCATCTCCGCGGTGGTCACCCTGGTGGCCCTG
>JAKLIU010000121.1 GCA_022709445.1 Spirochaetota bacterium
CGCCGCAGGGGTCCCCGCGGCTCCCGAGGGCACCGGCTGGTCCGTCGAGCTGAAGGGCATCCGCACGGACAGGCTCTGGCAATCGTTCTACGAGGACGCCAAGGCGCACGCCAGCCACTATGTGGGCAAGACCGTGGACAGGAAGGGCGTTTCCGTTTCCTACACGGGCATGCCGCTCTCCCTGGTCATCGCCATGATAGACGGCCCGGACGCGGAGCATGCGTACCTGTTCGACCGCCGGCTCTGGGAGGCGGGCTACGACATCACCCTGGTGGCGGCCGACGGCTACTCCGCCACCTTCAGCACCAGGGACGTGAAGCCGGACGCGCTCATCATCGCCGACAGCGAGGACGGCATGCCGATCAAGCCGATGGCCGTCGGCGACGCCCCCAAGAACCTGTGGGTCAAGGACCTCGTCCGGATCGAGACCTCGCTGGCGCCGTCCATGCTCGCGGCGGAGGCCGCGTCCTATTCCCTGGACATCGACATCAACGGCGCGAAAGCATCGTTCACCCTGGCACAGCTGGAGAAACTCCCCTTCTACATGGAAGGCCGCGGAGCCTACACCACCAGCGCGGGGACGCGCTACGAGGGCCTGTACGGCGGCGTGCGCCTCCTGGACCTGGTCAAGACCTACGCGAACCTGGAGGCCGACGATTCGGTGACCTTCGTGGCCATGGACGGCTACGAGATGACCTATCCCGGCTCGCGTGTGCTGGACCGCGGGGACGGCGACTGGATCCTGGCCTTCAAGCTGGACGGGGAGTACCTGCCCAAGGATCCGGGCTACGTGCGCACGGTCAAGGTGGGCCCCGGCGTGCCCAACATAGACGGCCACCTGTCGGTCCGCATGGTCAAGAAGATCGTGGTCAAGCAAAAGGATTTCGTGGACTTCAGCCTGGCCCTGACCGGCAAACTGGACCTGACCATCGACCGCTCGACCGTCCAGAGCTGCGTGTCCTGCCACACCCGCACGGTCACCTTCGAGAGGAAAGGCGTGGTCGCCGAGTACACGGGCTTCCCGCTCTGGCTGCTCCTCGGGTACATCGACGACCCGGCCTACGCGCCGCACCGACAGGACGCTTCCATCGCCGCCTATGACGAGAAGGCCGCCCTGGCCGGCTACGCCGTCACGGTCAAGGCCGCCGACGGCTTCAGCATCAGCCTGGATTCCAGGGACCTGAACCGCCGGGACGACATCATCATCGCCCTGTACAAAGGCGGCGAGAAGCTGCCCGCCGACGAGGGCCCGCTGGTCCTGGTCTGGGACCGCGCGGCCGTCGCCCTGCCGGAAGGCATCAAGAACGTGAAGATGATCTCGTCCGTGGAGGCGGCATTCTGAGAAGGACCGCGCGCGGCGCGTGGGCGGCGGACTGGGTCCGCCTCGCGCCGTTCATCCTGCTGGCGGCCCTGGCCGGGCTCGCGCCCTTCCTGGGCGCCCTGTGGTCCAGCTTCTTCACCGGCGGGACCTGGGACGCCGCGCCGAGCTTCGCGGGCCTGGCCAATTACCGCGAACTGGCCGGCGACCGGGGCTTCCCCATGTCGGCCGGCATCACCGTCCTGTGGTCCCTGCTCTCCGCCTCCCTGACCGTACCCGCCGCCTGGATCCTGGCATCGCTGGCCCACGGCTCGCGCCGCGCCTACGCTCTGGTCTTCCCGCTGCTGGCGGCGGCCTGGGCCACGCCCGTGTACATAGGCGCGCCCCTGTGGCGCTTCATCCTGCACGGCGCGGCGGGCGATTCCGTGTTCAGCAGCCTGACCGGCATCACGGTCAACCTGATGGAATCGCCAGTGGCCGCCTTCGTGTCCACCGCCGCGGTGGCCGCCTGGTTCAGGCTGCCCCAGGCCACCTTCATCCTGCTGGCGGCGATGGGCCGGTCGCGGCGCGAGCTGGACGACGCCGCGGCCGTGGACGGGGCCGGCATGGCCGCCATTTCCCTGGCCATTCGGCTGCCCGCCATGAAGGGGACCCTGGCCGCGGTCGGCGCGCTGGAACTGGTCTCGGCGATCAAAGAGTTCACGGTACCCTACCTGATGACCGCCGGCGGTCCGCCCATGCTCGCCGGCGTGACCGATCGCACGGTGATAGGCGCGACCACCACGCTGGAGATCTACCTGTACGACATGTTCTCGTCCTACGCCGATTCCGGCATCGTGTCGGCCTACTCGGTCGTGCTGTCGCTGTTCGTCATCGCGGCGGTGGCCGTGGCGTGGCGCATCCGCTCGCGGGTTTCCGGACCGTCCGGCCCGGGGCCGGAGCGCAGGAAAGCCCGGCCGCCGCGGACCGGCAGGCCGGCATGGATCCCGGGCCGGCTCGCGGACGCCGTCCTCGGTTGCGCATCATGGCTCGCCGTCGGGCTCCTGGTCGCGGCAGCCGCGGTCCTGGCCTGGTGCCTGCTCTGGATGGCCTTCTCCGGACTGTCGGTGGCCTTCGTGGACGGCCTCCTGCCGGCCTACCCGAGCGCGGACAACTTCAGGGCCGCGTTCGTGGACGACGGACTGGGCCTGGCCTTCGCCAACACCCTGCTGGTATCCGCGGTCGTGGCCCTGGCCGTGGGGGCCGTCTGCTTCCCGGCGGCAGCCTGGCTCGCGGAACGCACGCCCGGCGTCGCGGCGCTGTTCTTCGCCATGGTCCAGCTCCTGTCAGGCGCGGGAGGGGTGCACTCGCTCATACCGCTGTACTCGCTCTGGCGCAACCTGGGGATTCCCGCCGGCTACCTGCCGGTGATCCTGGTGTACCTGTACCACAGCGCGCCCGTGGCCCTGTTCGCCCTGTCCGCCTTCCTGCGCGACCAGCCGCGGAGCCTGCGGGAAGCCGCCCGCATGGAGGGGCTGGGCGGACTGGGATACCTGGCCAGGATCCAGTTGCCCCTCGCCCTGCCTGCCCTGGCAGCCACGGCCATGGTGGCCTTCCTGTCCGCCTGGAACGGTTTCCTGGCCCCCCTCGTCTTCATCGACGACGACGCCCGCTACACCATCGCGGTCAAGCTCCATGCCTACGTCGGGTCGATAGCCTCCGGCTCGCCCAAGTGGAACCGCTTCGCGGCGGCCAGCCTGGTGAACATGGCGATCGTCGGCACGCTCTTCAGGCTGTTCAAGAAGCCCCTGTCGCGCTCGGCGCTCGCGGAGCACCAGGGCGACGACTAGGAACCGCCGACGGGCCGCACGCCCCGGCGCGCCAGGTCGGCCCGCCAGGCGTTCAGCATGACGCCGAAGGCGACGCCCACGTTCAGGCTGCCCTTGGCGCCCAGCATGGGTATGCTCACGCGGCGCGCGCACAGCGCCAAGGCCTCCGGCGACACGCCCAGTTCCTCCGAACCGACGACGGCCACCCCGGTCTCGGGGAACTCGAATCCGTCCAGGGGTTCCCCGCGCAGCTCCAGGGCAAAGACCTCTCCCAGGCCAGCGAGGTCATCCAGCGTGGCGCGGCGCCAGCTCACGATCCCCGCGGCCCCGAGGGCGGTCCGGGAAGCGCGAGGGTGGCTGGGCTCGGGCGTGAACCCGGACAAGAGGAGTTCCGACACGCCAAAGGCATCCGCCGTGCGGAAGGCCGAGCCCACGTTGAAGGGCGAGCGCAGATCCTCGAGGTAGGCGCGCATGCCCGGGAAGACCCTGCGGACCCCCGGATCCAGCGCGAGCCCCAGGGGCTGCCCGAAGTCCCAATCCGCCGGGGAAACGCCGGCGAAGGCTTCCAGGCCGCGGCGCAGGCGGTTGGCGGCGCGGGCTCCCCTTTCAGGGTCCTGAAGGCCGGCCGCGCCGGATGGATCGGCAAGCTCGGCGCAGAGCGCGCGCATGGCCGGGTCGAGGAAATCGCAGGCGGCGTAGGCGGCGGCCAGTTCCATTATCCAGGGGGCCGCGCGGCAGTCTCCGGCCCGGTAGGCGCGCTCGGCCAGCTCCAGGGTGTTGCAGGCCTTGCGCGCCCCGTGGCGGGGCGTGAGGCTCATGAGCTTGTTGACGGAAATCATGGCGTCAGTAAACGGTCTTGATGAAGTCGAAGACGTCGTCGACCGTCATGGCGCGCGGCAGGAAATTCATGAAGTCGAAGCGGCGCGCGGTCTCCGCGGTCTCCACCAGGCGCTCCAGCACCAGGTCGAAGTCCTTGAGCCGGCTGGGGATCTTGAGCATGCCCAGCCGGGTCCGCACCGATTCCACCGCCCGGGCGGCCGTCTCCGCGGCGCCTTCCTCCGGCGAAGTCTCGCAGAACACCGGGGCCAGGGCCGCGATCTTCTCGGGCTTGGAGCGGGACAGCGACTCCAGCAGGTACGGGATGATGACCGCCCCCAGGTTGGCCTTGGGCACGCCCCAGCGCGCGTTGATGGCGTAGGAGACCGCCGTGCCCAGGCCCGGCGAGGACGAGGCCAGTCCCAGGCCGGCCAGGAAACAGGCGCGAGCGGCATCCGACTTGGCCTGCGGATCCTCCGGCCGCTGCATGATCACGTCCAGGGAACGCAGGTACAGCCTGATGGCCTCCTGCAGGGCCATGTCCCCCAGGAAGCTCTCGCGGGAGGACACGTAGCCCTCGACGGCGCCCATGATGCCGTCCAGGATTGAGGCGGCCGCGGCCTTGCCCGAGGCTGCGCCCATCATGTTGGGATCAAGGACCACGGCGGTCTCTATGCCCTTGCGGGCCTGCAGGAAGGCCGCCTGGCCCGTGCGACCGTCGGTGAGCACCAGGCCGCCGGACAGCAGGAAGGGGTCGCGGTACCCGGTAGGCACCAGGATGAGCGGCACCGAGCCCCGGGTGGGGCTCTCGCCGTCGATCCAGTCGTCGATGCGCCTGTCCCAGGGCACCAGTGCGGCGACGGCCTTGGCCACGTGCAGGGCGCGGACGCCGCCCAGGCCTATGATCAGGGGAGCGCGGGCCCCGCGGGCCATGGAGGCGGCGTCCTCGGCGGAGACCGAGGAGGGGCGGCCCTCCAGCTCGTCGTAGGTGATGATGGATATGCCCCTGCCCTCCAGGACCGTGGCCAGGCGCTCGGCGCTCCTGGCTTCCTTGAGGTCGGGATCGGCGACGAGGAAGGCCTTGTCCAGGCCCGGTTCGAGCATGAGCGGGATCTTGAAGACGCTGTCCTGCCCTATGTAGCACTCGGCAGGTGCGTGGAACCTGAAATCGGCCATGGTACAACCTCCCCGCCGTCGCGGGAACAAAAAAGGGCGGAAGCTTGCTTCCGCCCTCGTTCACCTGCGCATGCGAATTACAGAAGCTGGTCCAGGATCCTGTCGGCGGTCATGTTGATGACGGCGTCGTTCAGGTAGGCCGGATCGTCGATGAGCGCCTTGAGCTGCTCGATCCTGGCGCTGCGCTCCTCGGGAGCGGCCTTGGCCAGTTCGAAGGCGCGGTAGATCTCCGCCTTCTCGATCGCTTCCGACGAAAGACTGACGGAATCGTTCCGCGAGCTCCGGTCGGCACGGGATGCGCCGGCGGGTTTCTTGGGCTGGATCGGGTCCAGCGGGTTCAGTCTGTCTATGGTCATCGGATGGCCCCTGCCTTTCTCACCAACAGTATCGGCAACGTTCCGGGTTTAGTTTACGCTTTTTTCCCGCGCGACTCAAGTGCCCTGCCCGCGAAGGTCGCTTTCCGGCTCAATCGTCGCCTTCTTCTTCTTCGTCGTCGTCGTAGTCCGTGTCCGGCCCGTCCCGGGACGCGTCCCCGGGCGCCCGGTCGGCGTCACCGGTTCCCCGGCGGCCGGCTTCCGCCCGGCGGGCCTTCCGGACTTCCTTGCCGGGCAGGCCGGCCACCAGCACGGCCAGCTCTCCCTTGATATCGGCGCGGGAGGACAGTTCCGCGAGCACATCGGAAGCCGTGCCGCGCACGAACTCCTCGTGGATCTTGGTCATCTCGCGGCCGACGCAGACCTGCCTGCCCGGATCCACGCCGGCAATGTCCCCGAGGAGCCTGAGCACGCGGAAGGGAGACTCGTACATGACGAAGGCCTCCCCCCGGGACATGAGCTCGGCGACCCGGGCCCGCCTGCGCCCCGGTTTGGGCGAGGGAAAGCCGTCGAAGGTGACCGACTTGAAGAACAGCCCCGCGGCGGAGGCCAGGGCGGACAGGGCGCTGGGCCCGGGGATGGGCACCACGGCGTGCCCGGCCTCGCGGGCCAGGCTGGCGGCCATCACGCCCGGGTCGCTGATGCCCGGCGTGCCGGCGTCCGAGCAGTACGCCACGTCCCGGCCCTGGGCCAGGATGCCCAGGATGCGGGCCGAACCCT
>JAKLIU010000122.1 GCA_022709445.1 Spirochaetota bacterium
TCCTGCCCGAAGGCCAGGGAGAAGGCCAGTGCGCAGGCGATGGCGGGCAGCGCGATTCTCGTCGTCTTCATGGCTGGAGTATCGCCCCCCGACGCGCGGCGGGTCAACAGAGCGCCGCGGGCCGTCCTATGAGCGCACGTTGCGCACGGCGGCGCTTCCGGCTAGAATCCCGGCCATGAACGGCGAACTGATCGCGCGCGGGCTCGACGCCCTGGGCCTGCAATCCGGCGGCTCCCTCCTCGACGGGCTCTCGCGCTACGCGGCGGCCATCGAGGCCTGGAACCCGGCCTACGGCCTCGTGGGCGCATCCGGGGACGAACTGGTCATCAAGCACCTCCTGGACAGCCTGGCGCCCCTGCCGGTGATCGACGCCCTGGCGGCCGAAGCCTGCCCGGGCGGCGCCGCCAGCCTGGTGGACCTGGGCACGGGCGCAGGCCTGCCCGGCATACCGCTCGCGCTGGCGCGTCCAGCCATGGAGGTCACCCTCCTGGACCGCATGACCAGGCGCATACGCTTCCTGGAGGCCATGAAGGCGGAACTGCCCCTGGACAACGCCGAGATACTGGAGGAACAGGTGGAGCGCGCGAAGGGACAGTGGCACCTGGTCACCTTCCGCGCCTTCCGGCCCTTCGAGCGCAAGCTCTTCAGGCGGGTGTTCGCCGCCTGCCGGCCGGACGGCTTCGTGGTCGCCTACAAGGGCAAGGCCGACCGGGCCCGCGCCGAGCTGTCGGAGATAGCCGGACTCTATGCCGACGAGCGCATCATCCCCGTGCGCGTCCCCTTCCTGGAGGACGAGCGCTGCCTGGTGGTCATGCGTCCGGCGAGGAAGGCGACCTAGCCGCCGGAGCGGGCGGGCCCTTCAGGCTTCGGGCTCAGGGCTCGTAGGCGCCGCGCGACCAGGAACCCGTTGCAGGACGCGCCCTGCCGGCCCGGTCCAGGGCCAGTTCCGGGTATGCGACCAGGTCTGCGCCAGGGATGTCGCTGGTCGTGACCGGATTGTAGGCTCCGGCGAAATACGGCGCACCCGACGCGGACGGGCGGAAATCATTGTCCCCCAGCCAGCGGGAGAAATCGTCGGCACCCCCGGCGACGCCGCTCATGTCGAAGCTCGCGAACACGGCGGTCACCTGCGGGGCGCTCAGCCAAGTCTCGTTGCCCGTGTAGGCCGCGGTGGAGAAGATGCCGCCATCCGGAAAATTGAGGAGCGTGGGACTGTCCAGGAGGGGCGTGGAAACGTTTCCCACCCTGTAGCAGTTTGCCTGCCCGAGCGGACCGAAGGCGGTATTGCCCGCGAAGCGCTGGAACGGCCAGGCGGTGACGGCGTCCGTCGAGCCGATGCGGACCATGAACGCGGTAGGTATGACCGAACTGACCAGGAGGACGTTGCCGCTGGCGGACATGTAGCCGGAGTTGGCGGAGGAATAGATGGCCGCTATGGTCCCGAAGGCACCGGTCTGGACCGCCCGGCCGGCGTCGATGGTGCAGTTGACCACGACTGGATAGGCGGTGAAGGTGTTGACGGCGGAGTAGATGCCGTAGGTGAAGCCGGGGCTCGATGGATCCATCCCGGATGAGAAGCCCCCGGAGATCACCGAGTTGGCTATGATCACCGGGGCGGACGGGGTCGTGCCCACATTTACACCGAAAGCATTGCCGCTATCCGAGGTGGTGGATGTGGTGGTGGAACTGCCGCCGAAGATACTGCATCCCGTGATGACCGCCGATGCGCCCGCGGCTATGTCCACGCCACAGGTGAAGGTGGACGCGCCGGATGAACCGCACCCGCCTCCGGACACCTCGCAGCCGTAGATGAAGGGCCTGCCACCCGAAACGGTGATGCCAGCCTCCCCGACCCCTCCCACGCCGTAGCCGCCGTCGATGCGGCACCGGACCACCTGCGGGTTTCCCGCCTCGATGGAAAGTGCCACGGACCGTGAACCCGTGTTGACGTTGAGCCTGTTGGCCGGGCCGAGGAGGGTGCAGTCGCGGATGACGACGCTCCCCGTGCTTGCCGCGTTCACGGCACGGTCGCCGGGCATGCCCGGCATTCCGGGATCAACCCGGGCGTGCACCGTCATGCCGTCCAGGAAGCAGTCCGCCGTCCCGCTCAGGTCGATGGCCGTATCGGTCCCGCTCTGCACGTAGACGCGTGAATCCGTAGCCGGGGAAAAGTCCCTGGCGGTCCAGCCCCCGGGCAGGAAGCCCCCGTACAGGTTGGTGTCCCCGGACACGGTCTTGGCCATGGAGATGGGATAGTCGCGCCCGCCCGCGAAAAAGAGACTCTCGCCGGAAACGATGGTATATGAAGAGAAGGCGGAATCCTGCAGGGGATTGGCGCTGGTGCCCGTGCCCGCGAGGGAATTACCGAAGAACACCGCGGGGCGCGCCTGCAGGGTCGCGCCTCGGTCCCCGTCGGGAGCCGTGACGGCGAGATGCAGGGTCTGCCCGCCCTGGGCGACCTGGATGACCACCCACCCGTCGTCCCCGTCCCCGGCCACCACGGGCAGCGGGTTCCAGTCCTGGTCGTAGGCCCCGAGCCACATTGACCGGAAGCTCCCGGTGTTGGCCAGGAGCTGGTATTCGTTCACCGGATCGGGCGCGTCCGCGGGGCTAAAGGTCACTTCATAAAAGGCCGCCGAGCCCCGGGTCAGGTTGACGGAAGCCAGGTTCAGGAGGGTCGATGGGGTGGAGATCACGGAAGCCGGATCGGGCGAAAGGCGCGCGGACAATTCATTGACGCCGACGGACAGCATCATGGTGTCCGTCCACGAGGTCAGCGGCTGCCCGCCCGGTCCCAGGGTCTCCACGCTGATGGTGACATCCTTGCCCACGGGCAGCGATCCGAGCGCGACCCTCGTGCCGGGTCCCGCGTACGCGGCCGTGGTCTCCCCGTCCACGCCGTCCCCCGTGGCGCGTATCCGGACCGTGGCGGTCCCGGCCAGCACGAGGCGCGACCCGCCGGCCGTCCCTCCGTTCGCCGGGGCGGTCATCCTGGGCACCGCGCCGCCTATATCCACCACGATGGAGCACAGTCCACCCGTCATTATCGGAGAGGAACAGGACATGACGGAAAGCGCGGCGATGAAAAAGAACAAGCAACGTTTCATGATGACCCCCGGGCGGATTGTTCACTACGGGAAGATATCACGAATGTGCGGAAACGCACGGTTGGGGCGGGGAATCCGCATCCGGCCCTTCCGCCCCGGTGCCCGGGGTGCTTCCCCGCGCGGCGCCCGTGAAGATCCTATTTCCCGACCAGGGGCTCAAGGAGCGCGACGATGCGCCCCAGCGGCTCGATGTCGTCGTCGTCGAACTGGGCCGGTTTGTCGGAGTCGATGTCCAGCACCGCCACCACCCGGCCGTCCCTGATGAGCGGCACCACGATCTCGCTCCGGGAGCGCGAGTCGCAGGCGATGTGGCCGGGGAAGGCCTCCACGTCCGGCACCACCACGGCTGCTCCGGACCTGGCCGAGGCCAGGCAGACGCCGCGGCCCTTGAGTACCTGGCAGGCCACGGCGCCCTGGTAGGGTCCGACATGCAGCTCGTCGTCCCCGGCCACGAAGTAGAAACCGGTCCAGAAATGGTGCCTGAGCTTGGCGTGCAGCACGGCGCAGACCGTGGCCATGCCGGCGACCAGGCCCGGTGATTTTTCCTTTATGAGCGGCTGCAGCTGCGTGAGTATGCGGGCATAGGCGCCCGCGCGTCGTTCCTCAACCATGGCGCTTGGCCTCCTCCGCGGTCATCGTTCCAGCGTTCCCTTCCAGTTGTCGATCCCGCCGAAATCGGAGACGTTCGTGTAGCCCAGGGACTCCAGCGTCGCCTTGGCGATGGCCGAGCGCCTGCCCGAGCGGCAGTACACCACGATCGGGGCCGCCTTGTCCGGCTCCGTGAAGGTCGTGGCGCCGATGGAGTCGTAGGGGGCAAGCTCGGCTCCCGGGATGCGCCCGGTGGCGTACTCCTCAGCCGTGCGCACGTCCAGGAGCCGTATGCCGGCCGCCGGATCGGCGAGCAGCCTGGCCAGGTCCGCGTAGCCCAGGGCGGCCGGGAGGGCGGCCGGATCGACGCGCGCCGACATGACGGCGGTCTCCGGCGGGGCCGCGGACAGCGGGGACGGGGGCAGGCGCGAGGCGGACTTGGCGCAGGCCGACGCGACCAGCACCATCGTCAGCGCCACGGCTCCCAGCACGAGTTTCATCGTCACGCTCATGCCTGCTTCCTCTCGATCTTGGCCCAGCTGTCGCGCAGCGACACCGAGCGGTTGAACACGGGCTTGCCCGGCCGTGAATCGGGGTCGAGGCAGAAATAGCCCAGGCGTTCGAACTGGAAGGAGTCCCCCGCCGCGGCGTCGGCCAGGCAGGGCTCGCCCCAGCCCCCGACCACCTGCTTGGAGCCGCGGTCGACGGTGCTCACCCAGTCCACGCCGGCCGGGACCTCCATCGGGCGCTCGTTGGGGAACAGGTGCTCGAAGAGCCGGGCCTCGATCGGCACCGCGTGGGCAGCGCTTACCCAGTGGATGGTGCCCTTGACCTTGCGGTTGTCCGGGGCGTTGCCTCCCCGGGTATCCGGGTCGTGGGTGCAGCGTACGGCGGTGATTTCGCCGGTGGCCGGGTCCTTGTCGAAGCCGGTGCAGGTGACGATGTAGCCGTAGCGCAGGCGCACGGAATTGCCGGGGAAGAGCCTGAAGTACTTGGGCGGCGGAACCTCGGCGAAATCGTCGCGCTCGATCCAGAGTTCGCCCGAGAACGGGATGCGGCGCGTGCCGGCGGATTCGTCCTCCGGGTTGTTCACCGCGTCCAGCTGCTCCACCGTGCCCGCCGGCCAGTTCTCGATGATCAGCCTGAGCGGCTTGAGCACGGCCATCGCGCGGCGGGCCCGCTTGTTCAGGTCCTCGCGCAGGCAGTGCTCCAGGAGCTGGATCTCCACCATGCTGTTGGTCTTGGCCAGCCCGATGCGGGACAGGAAGTCCCTTACCGCCTCGGGCGTGTAGCCGCGCCGCCTCAGGCCCGAGAGCGTGGGCATGCGCGGGTCGTCCCAGCCGTCCACCAGGCCCTCGGACACCAGGCGCTGCAGCCAGCGCTTGGACAGCACGGTGTAGGTTATGTTCAGGCGGGCGAACTCGATCTGGCGGCTGGGGAAGGCCTCGCACTCGCGGATGAACCAGTCGTACAGCGGGCGGTGGTTCTCGAACTCCAGGCTGCACAGCGAGTGCGTGATGCCCTCCATGGCGTCCGACAGCGGGTGCTGGAAATCGTACATGGGATAGATGCACCAGGCGTCGCCCACGCGGTAGTGGGTCTCGCGCTTGATGCGGTACATCACCGGATCGCGCATGTTGAGGTTGGGGTGGGCCATGTCTATCCTGGCGCGCAGGGTCCGGGAACCGTCGGGGAATTCGCCCTCGCGCATGCGCGCGAACAGGTCCAGGTTCTCCTCCACCCCGCGATCGCGCCAGGGGCTGTCGCGGCCGGGCGGCGTCATGGTGATGTTGTTGCGGTCGGGGACGGCCGTGCCCCGGTATTCGCGGATCTGCTCATCGCTCAGGTCGTCCACGTAGGCCTTGCCCTTGCGGATGAGCATGACCGCGTATTGGTAGAGCTTCTCGAAATAGTCGGAGGCGTAGAACTCGTTTTCGCCCCATTCGTAGCCCAGCCAGCGGATGTCGCGCTTGATCGCGTCCACGTAGGACTGGTCTTCCTTCTCGGGGTTGGTGTCGTCGAAGCGGAGGTTGCAGCTGCCCCCGAATTCACGCGCGACGCTGAAGCTGAGGTTGAAGGCCTTGGTGTGGCCTATGTGCAGCCAGCCGTTGGGCTCGGGGGGGAAGCGGGTCCGGACCGAAGCGTAGCGTCCGGAGGCCAGGTCTTCCTTGACGAACTCCCTGATGAAGTCGGATGCGCCTTCGGCGGGCGCGGCGGCGGGATCGCTCATGGGATGCTCCTTGCTCCGCGCTTCAGGGGCGCGGCAAGGAGACTATGCTACGCCCGATGCCGCGTGGTCAAGCGCGGCGTCAGCGGAGCAGCCTGAAGCCGCGGGCCTCCAGGAGCTCGATCACCGAGCCCGGCCCCAGGAAGTGGCCCACGCCGGCGAACAGGAACACGTCCTTCCCTCCCGCCGCGAGGGCGGCGATCTTCCCAGCCCACTCCGCGTTGCGCGAGCCGAAGAGCGCGTCGTTCCACCGGGCCAGCTCGGGTGCGAAGCGCTCGCTCCGTTC
>JAKLIU010000123.1 GCA_022709445.1 Spirochaetota bacterium
GGGGGACCTGGCGATCCACGCCGGCGCGAGCCTGCGGCGGGTGCTCCTGGCGGTATCCATCTCCTTCGTGCCCGCGACCGCCCTGGGACTGGCGGCCGGCCGCTCGGCACGGCTGGATGCCATCGTCGCCCCGCTCCTGTACATCCTGCACCCCCTGCCCAAGGTGGCCTTCCTGCCGGTGATACTGGTGGCGCTGGGCCTGGGCGAGGCATCCAAGGTGTTCCTGGTGGGCCTGATCGTGTTCAGCCAGATCATGGTGGCCGCCCGGGACGCGGCTTCCCGCGTACCGCGCGAGACGGTGGACGCCGTGCGCTCCCTGGGTGCCGGCAGGCTGTCGGTTGCCTTCCTGGTGATCGTGCCGGCGTCCCTGCCCGACCTGTTCACCGCCCTCAGGGTCAGCCTGGGCACCGCCATCGCCGTGCTGTTCCTGGCGGAGACCTTCGCCACCCAGACCGGGCTGGGCTGGTTCATCGTGGACGCCTGGGCCAGGGTTTCCTACCCGGATATGTATGCCGGCATCATGGCGCTCAGCCTGGCGGGCCTGGGCCTCTTCGCACTCCTGGACCTGGCCGAGCGCCTGGCCTGCCCATGGCGGTCACGCCGCCCGTATTGACGAGGCGCGGCCGGCGGCCTAGCATGGAGGGCGCGTCGGAGGACGCCTGCCAGGGGGCGAGCGCGTGAGAACGGCACCGCGGTCATGCATCATCTTCCTCGCCCTCGCGGCCGCCGGCATCCCGGCCGCGGCCCAATCCCTGGAGTACCGCGCGGGGCTGGACGGCACCGCGGTCGCCGGCAGGCTCACCCCCTTCCTCTGGCGGGGCGATGCCGAACAGCCAGGCGGCAGCGTGGAGCTCACCCTCCCCGACCGCGAAGGCGCTCCTGCCGCGATCATCGAAGCGCCCTACCTGGCCGGTCCATGGATACCCTTCACCCTCCCCCATCCAGCCGTCACGGAACTCACCGTCCGCCTCAGGGCGGGAGATTTCATCCTGTCGGAGACCCCGCTTGCCGGCAGGATCGATGCCTGGGCGGGACACGCCGCCCTGGCGGTCGGGCTGGACGCCGCGTCGCGCTCCGCCCTGGCCCGTGCCCTGGAACCGCTCGAGGGCATCCTGGCGGTCGACCTGGCCGCTGAAGCCCTGCCGTCCTCCCCGCTGGCCCTGGACGGCGTCAGCGTGCTGGCCATCCGGGAAACGGATTCCCCTCTGTCGACCTCCCGGCTGCGCTCCGTGGCCGCCTGGCTGGCCTCGGGGGGAACCCTGGCCTGCCTGGAAGCCGGAGCGGGAGGCACGGCGGACAGTCTGGCTCCCGGGGCGGCCTCCGCGGCCGCCGCCTCGCCCGGGGGCTGGACGGCCCTGCCGGTCGGCTTCGGCAGGCTCGTCGCCGTCGCGGCCGGCGGCACGGATGGACCGGATGCCGGCTCCCCCGACACCTGGCGGGCGTGGCTGCGGCTGGAGCCCTACGAACGCCGCCGCTCCCTGGATCCATGGCCCGAGCTGTCGCCTGGCCTGGCCGGCAGGCCTCCATGGACCGCCCTGGCCCGGATTGACGGAGGCTCGCTCCTGGTCCTGTCCGCATGGGCCGTATCAGTCCTGGCAGCCCTCGGACTGGCCCCCCGGAAGCGCTTCCTTCTCGTCCTCGCGCCGGTAGCGGCCGTTTCGCTGGCACTGGCCGCGCTGGGGGCTTCCGGCACGGGTCCCGCCAGGCCGGAAGCCAACGTCCGGGCCAGGCTGATGGTCCTGCCGGCAGGCGCCGGGGCCTGGCTGAGCCTGGTCGGCACGCCAGCGGACATACCGGCCCGCATGGGTCTGGACTGGCTGGCCCTGGAACGCGGCTGGCGCATCGACCTGGCACCGTCCACGGCCGCCACAGGCACGCTGCGGTTCTCCAGCTCCGCCGGCCGTCCGCCGAGGCTGAGCCTGGGCGCCGGGTCCGTGGACCTGACCGTGAGGCGGGCGGATTCCACCGGCATCGAACTGGCCGCCTGGCTCCCTGACGGCAGCCTGGAAACGCTCGACCTGCCCGCGTTCAGGGACGGGGAGACGGGCAGCCCGCCGCTTCCCGAGGAAGGTGCCGGTACGAGGCTGGCCTGGCTCGCGCCGGGCTCCGGCCAGGCCTGGAGCGAGTGGAACGCGGGCAGCCGCTCCTGGGAACGCCTGGGCAGCGCTCCCGCCTGGCTGGGCGACGACCTGGCCTGGATGATCCGCTCCCACGCCTCGACCCCGGACCTGGGCTTCCTGGCCGGCCTGGCCGGAGGCTTGCCAGGCATCGCGGCCGGGGGACTGCTCCTCGGTTCCACCGCCTGGGTCATGCCCTGGGGCGACCGGGATCGCGGAGGCGCCCGGTGAGCGCGCTCGCCCTGGCCGCCTGGCGGGACTGGCGGGACCGGGTCGCCCTGCCCTCCCTCGCCCCGGCACTGGCGCTCTGGATCCTTGCCGCGTCCTTCGGCTCGCTGGGCCCCTTCCTGCTCTCGGCCGCGTTCGCCCTGTCCTTCGCCTGCGGGGGCTGGTTCGCCGGCAGGCGCTACGGTCCCGGATCCTTCGGCAAGGAACGGCTGGCAGCGGCCGCCCTGGATCCCCCGCGGACCGTCCTGGCCCTGGGACTGGCCTCCACGGCCATGTGCCTGTCCTGGCTGGCCCTGGCCGCCGCCCCGGCCCTGTTCACCATCCTGTCCTTCGGCATGGAAAGCGCCCGACTGCCCCTCCTGGCGCTCTCTCTGTCCGGCATCTGGCAGCTGTCCTTCGGGGCGGCCTTCCTGGCCGCCCGGATCCGGCGGGCGGAGGACAGCGCGGCGGGCGCGGTGTTCGCCCTGGCCTGGATCCTGCCCGCATCCATCCTGCCCTTCCTGCGATGGCTCAACCCCTTCCAGCACGCCTGGTCGGCCTTCAGGGGCTTCTCCGCCTGGCCGGCCCTGGGAGCCTGGGCGGCGGAGCTGGTCCTGGGGACGGCATTCCTGTACCTGGGCGCTTCCCGTCAGCGCGGGGAGGATCGGGACGCGGTCGCCGAGCGGGGCGCGGATGCGGACTAGCCCGGCCATCGCGCGCATCCGGGCCGCCCGGCGCATGCTCAACCTCAGGCGGGGCCTGTCCATGGCTTCCCGCTGGGGAGCGACGGCCGCGGCCGTCTCCGCGCCGGCCGCCTGCGCGGCGATCCTGGCGGGTTGGACAGCCCCGCCCCTGGCGGCCACCCTGGCATTCGCGGCCGGAACGGCCGGCTTCCTTGCGGGGTTTGCCCTGTCGGTCCGCGGCCGCTACCGCGACCGGCACGCGGCGCTCTGGCTGGACCGCGGCCTTGCCGACGACGGCCTGTTCTCGGCAGCCCTCGCCTGCCTGGAACGCGCCCGACTCGGGGCTCCCGGTCCCCGCGACGCCTGGCTGGCAGCCCGCGCCGACTCCGCCGTGCCCGCCAGCGCCGGGCTGCGGGTGCCCGCCCGCTACCTGACCCGTCCCCTGGCGGCCCTCGGGGCGTCCTTCCTGCTCTGCGCGGCGGCGCTGGCCGTGCCCCCGGCCACGGCCGGCGAGCGGGGAGCTTCCCCCGCCGATCGCGCGGCGGGTACCGTACCGCTCGGTTCCGAGGCAGGGGAAACCGTGGAGGAGCTCCTGGCCAAGGCCGCGGAGAGCCCCTCGCCCGAGGACCTGGCGCGCAGCCTGTTCCCCGACCAACCGGAACTGGCGGACCTGCTCGCGGACGCCCTCCGGGACGGAAGGCTGGCCGACGCGGAAAAGATCCTCGAGAAGGCCGAGCTGGCGCGCACGGACCTGCGCAGGGAAGAAGGCCAGGGCATAGGCGCTCCCGGCGCTCAATCCCTGCACGAACGCCTCCAGGAAGCGGTCCGCGAACAGGGCGGCTCGTCCACGGGCTCCGACGAGACGCGTACCGAGCGCGGCGAGGAAGGCGGCTCGGGAGACCAGAAGTCCGCCCAGACCGGGGAACAGGACGCGGCCCCGATGGAAGCCCCCGACGGCGCGGGCGCTCAGGCCCCAGGTGACGGAGCGGCCGCGGGGACAGGCGGATCCGGGGGCACGGGCTCGGGCACCGGGGGGCAGGACGGGAACGGAGGGGATTCGGGCATCGAGTCGCCCGGAGGGCTCTCCGATCCAAGCTCGGGGGACAAGTCCAAGGGCGGCGGCGCCTCGGGCAGCGGCTCGGGAGTCTCCAGGGACTGGGGCCCCATCGACCCGTCGGCCACGGGCGGAGACCTGGGCATCAGGCCGCTGGACGGCGGCGCCTACTTCGAGCTGCTCCTGCCGGAAGACGGCTCGGGCATGACGGACCTGCAGCGGGTCATCGCCTCGTCCAGGAGCGCGGAGGAAGCCATCGCGCGGCTCTCCCTGCCCGCCGAGTACGAGGAGGCGATCCGCGCCTATTTCACGCTGCTCAACCGGGACGCGGCCGCCGCGGCCGGACCCTGAAACCCCTGGAGGAACCATGAAGACCGAGACCGACACGTCGATGGAAGGATTGCTCGAACTGGTCGCCGCAGCGCGCCGGGAGATGGCGCGCGCGGTGGTAGGCCAGGAGGAGATGATCGACCTGGTCCTGGCGGCCATCCTCTGCGAGGGGCACGTGCTCCTGGAAGGCGTACCCGGCATCGGCAAGACCCTCATCGCGACCAGCGCGGCGGGCTGCCTGTCCCTGGATTACGGCCGCATCCAGTTCACGCCCGACCTCATGCCCTCGGACGTGCTGGGCGCCAGCATGCTGGAGGACCGCGGCGGACAGTACGGCCTGCGCTTCGAGAAGGGGCCGGTGTTCGCCAACCTGGTGCTGGCGGACGAGATCAACCGCGCCTCGCCCAAGACCCAGTCGGCCCTCCTGGAGGCCATGCAGGAGCGCGCGGTGACCGTGCGCGGGGACACGATGGCGCTGCCCCGGCCCTTCATCGTGCTGGCCACCCAGAACCCGCTGGAAATGGAAGGCACCTATCCCCTGCCCGAGGCCCAGATCGACCGCTTCCTGTTCAAGGCCATCGTCGGGCATCCGGGCCTGGAGGACCTGGTGCGCATCGTCGGGCTCACCGTGGGCGCGCCCCGGACCCCGGCCCGGCCCGTGGTGTCGCGCGAGGGCGTCGCGGCCCTCCAGGAAGCGGTCCGCGGGGTGGAGCTGCCCCCGGCCATGGTCGAGTACGCGGCCAGGACCGTCATGCTCACCCAGGGCGACCGCCCCGAGGCTCCCCAGGCCGTGCGCGATTTCTGCCGCTACGGGGCCGGACCCCGCGGCGCCCAGGCCCTGGTGCTGGCCGCCAAGGCCGCCGCCCTGCTGGACGGGCGCTTCCACGCCGGCATGAAGGACCTGGAGCGCTTCCTCCTGCCGGCGCTCAGGCACCGCGTGTCGGTCAATTTCGAGGGTCAGAGCCAGGGCGTCCTGCCCGAGGACCTGGTCAAGGCCGCCGCCGCCGCCGCCAGGACGGCCGTCGGTCCGGACGCCGCGCTCGGCCCCGAAAAAGCGAAAGCCTGATCCGGTGGAAGCCCTCCTCGACGCCCGCGACTACGCCTTGGCCTCGTCGCTCACCCTGGCCGCCAGGCGGCGACTCGCCGGCTTCGCGGCGGGCGAGCAGCGCAGCCCGAGCACGGGGGGCGGCATCGAGTTCGCCGAGTACCGGCCCTACGCGCCGGGCGACGAGCCGCGGCGCATCGACTGGAGCCTGTTCCTGAGGTGGCGCAAGCTCATGGTCAAGCTGGCCGCCGAGGAGAAGGAGCTGACCCTGGCCGTGCTCATCGACGCCAGCCGGTCCATGGACTACGGCAGCCCGGGCAAGCTGCGCTACGCCAAGCGCCTGGCCTGCATCCTGGCGGGCGCGGCCCTGTCCGGGGGCAACCGAGCCTCCATAGCCGTGATGGGCGCATCGCTCGTGGAGGCCCTGCCTCCGGAGCGCGGCAAACTGCCCTTCCCCGAGCTGGTCAAGACCGTGGAGCGCATCCAGCCGAGCGCCGGGAGCTCCCCGGCGGCCTGCGCGCGCCAGTTCTCCGCCCGTTACGGCGGCAAGTGCCTGGCCCTGGTGCTGTCCGACTTCCTGTACCCCGACTGGCCGGCGGTGGTCGGGAGCCTGGGCGCCAGCGGGAGCGACGTGCTGGCCGTGCAGATCCTCTCCCCCGACGAGCTGGAGCCCCTGCCCCTGGGCGAGGCCCTCCTGCAGGACTCGGAGGACGGGGACGAAACCCCGCTCCACATCGACGCGCCGACCGCGGCCCACTACCGCGACG
>JAKLIU010000124.1 GCA_022709445.1 Spirochaetota bacterium
TGGGCTCTTCCAGGGAGCGCTTGACGGTCTTGTAGCCCACCTTCTCGTCGTCGGTGAGCTTGGTCATGTCCGCCTTGTCCAGGGCCAGGGCAGCCTGGATGAGGGCCAGGCCGCCGCCGGGGACGATGCCTTCCTCGATGGCCGCGCGGGTGGCGGAGAGGGCGTCCTCGACGCGGTGCTTCTTCTCCTTCATCTCGACCTCGGTCGCGGCGCCCACGTTGATGACGGCCACGCCGCCGGCGAGCTTGGCCAGGCGCTCCTGGAGCTTCTCGCGGTCGTAGTCGCTGGTGGTCTCCTCGATCTGGGCCTTGATCTGCGCCTTGCGCTCGTCGATGCCCTTCTGCTTGCCGGCGCCGTTGATGATCGTGGTGTTGTCCTTGTCGATCTTGACGGTCTTGGCGGAGCCGAGCTGGGACATCTCGGTGTTCTCCAGCTTCATGCCCAGCTCCTCGGACACCACCTCGCCGCCGGTCAGGATGGCGACGTCCTCCAGCATGGCCTTGCGGCGGTCGCCGAAGCCGGGGGCCTTGACGGCGCACACGTTGAGGGTGCCGCGGAGGTGGTTGACCACCAGGGTGGCCAGGGCCTCGCCGTCGACGTCCTCGGCGATGATCACCAGCGGCTTGCCGGTCTGGGCGATCTTCTCCAGGATGGGCAGGAGGTCCTTCATGGACGAGATCTTCTTGTCGTGGATCAGGATGTAGGGGTTCTCGAACACGCTGGTCATGGTGTCGCGGTTGGTCACGAAGTAGGGGGAGAGGTAGCCGCGGTCGAACTGCATGCCCTCGACGAAGTCGATGGTGGTGTCCATGGTCTTGGACTCCTCCACGGTGATGACGCCGTCCTTGCCGACCTTCTCCATGGCGTCGGCGATCTGGTTGCCGATCTCCATGTCGTTGTTGGCGGAGACGGAGGCGACGTGGGCGATCTCGTCCTTCTCCTTGATGTCCTTGGAGTTCTTCTTGATCTCCTCGATGGCGATGGCGACGGCCTTGTCGATGCCGCGCTTGATGCCCATCGGGTCGATGCCGGCGGCCACGGCCTTGAGGCCTTCCTTGACCATGCTGTAGGCCAGGACGGTGGCGGTGGTGGTGCCGTCGCCGGCGATGTCGTTGGTCTTGGTCGCGACTTCCTTCAGGAGCTGGGCGCCCATGTTCTCGTAGGCGTCCTCCAGTTCCACTTCCTTGGCCACGGAGACGCCGTCCTTGGTGACGGTCGGGGCGCCGAACTTCTTGTCGAGGAGGACGTTGCGGCCCTTGGGGCCGAGGGTCACCTTGACGGCGCGGGAAATCTGCTCGACGCCGGACAGGAGCCTCCTGCGGGCATCCTCGCTGAACAACAACTGCTTTGCCATGTCTGATATCTCCCTTTCCTTCTGGGTGTGCGCCTTCGCCAGGCCCGCCCCGCGCGAATCCCGCGAAGAACTCGCCGCGGCGTCGGAAGCCGCGAAAACGGTTTGGCGTGCGTACGGTGATGCGGACCGATACGGCCCGCAGGGTGAAAATACTAAAAAGCGGCCTCGGGCGGCAAGGGGTGAAGTGATGGTTTCAGGCCCCGAACCGGTCCCCATGGACCGTATTCCCGGGTTTTCCCGCCCGGAATCGGGCTAGGCTCCCCATTTGCGCCAGGGCGACGAGTCCCCGAGCGCGGGGCGGCGAGCCCTGTGCAACCGGCGAAACCTTCTATATACTCCCTGCCGCATGAAGAACGCCACAAGCATCATACATGAAGACGGGGCCCTGCTCGTCGTGGACAAGCCGGCCGGCATACTCTCGGCCCCCGACCGCTACGACCCGGACGCCCCGGTGATCACCCGGGAGCTGGAGGAGCGCTTCGGCCGCCTCTGGCCGGTGCACCGCCTGGACCAGGACACCTCGGGTGTCCTCCTGTTCGCCCGCACGGAGGACGCCCACCGGGCCCTCTCCATGGCCTTCGAGGCCGGCGAGGTGGAGAAGGTCTACCGGGCAGTGGTCAAGGGCCGGCCTGGCTGGGAAAAAACCGTCTGCGAGCTGCCCCTGCAGCCGGACGGGGACCGCAAGCACCGCACCATAATAGACGGCTCCGGCAAGCCCTCGATCACCGAGTTCCAGGTCCTTGGCCGCTACGGGCCCCTCAGCCTGATCGAGGCCAGGCCCCGCACCGGGCGGACCCACCAGATCAGGGTGCACCTGGCCGCCCTGGGCCTCCCGGTGGTGTGCGATCCCCTGTACGGCGACGATGAGCCGGTCTTCCTGTCCAAGATCAAGCGGCGCTGGAAGGGCGACGAGTACGCGGAACGGCCCATCATCTTCCGGACGGCCCTCCATGCCTGCAGCGTCTCCCTGGAGCACCCCGCGGACGGCGGGCGCGTGCTCTACGAGGCTCCGTACCCCAAGGACATGCGGGCCCTGGTCACCCAGCTGGAACGACTGTAAGCGGCTCGTAAGGCCTGCCCGCCCCGGCCGGGCGGCATATTGAAGTTATTCCCGAATCCCTTTATCCTTGGCGGGTCCTCTCCTGGAAGGCTTCCACCCGGAACGATTCCCGCCGCGGACAGGCCGGCCGCCGCTGCGGCACGCCGCCAAACCCGACATACATGGACGGAACATGAAGAAGCTCGCCATCCTCCTCCTCGCCGCCACGGCGATGTTCGCCTCCTGCGCCAAGGAAACCGCCGCCACCGACGAGACCGCGCCCCCCACCAAGGCCGAGGCCGGCTACGCCTTCGGCGTGGCCATCGGGACCAGCATCAAGTCCACCGCGGTCGAGCTCGATTACGGCACCTTCGTCAAGGGCATGAAGGACGTCCTGGAAAAGGGCGAGGCCAAGCTCTCCCAGGAGGCCGCCGAGGCCATCATCAACCGCGCCATCGGCGCCGCCCTGTCCAAGGTCGGGGAAGCCAACCTGGCCGCCGAGAAGGCCTACTTCGAGGAGAACGCCAAGAAGAGCGGCGTGTTCACCACGGCCAGCGGCCTGCAGTACGAGATCGTCTCCGAGGGTACCGGACCCAAGCCCCTGGCCACCGACCTCGTCGTCGTGGACTACGTCGGCAGCCTGGTGGACGGCACCATCTTCGACAGCTCCCTGGCCCGCGGCGCTCCCCTGGAGATCCAGCTGGACCAGGTCATTCCCGGCTGGACCGAGGGCGTCATGCTCATGAACAAGGGCAGCAAGTACAAGCTGTACATCCCCTCCGCCCTGGCCTACGGAGAGCAGGGAGCCGGCGGGGTCATCCCCCCCAACGCGACCATCATCTTCGACGTGGAGCTGATGGACATCCTGCCGCCGGCCGCCCCCGAGACGACCAAGCCCTGAGCCGACTGACGGCTGCGGCCCCGGGAGATCGCCCTTGAGTCGGTCTCCCGGGGCTTTTTTTGCTTCCGCGCTTGCCTGAATTGCGAATGACTTGCAAAAATCCCCGTTCATTCATATAGTATCCACATGCCGCGGGCGATGGCTGGCCCGTCGACCCCCGCGGCGCGGCACCTGAACGGAGGATTCCATGAAGCGCCCGAGGATGCATGCCCCGCAGTATTCGCCCCTGCCCGCGCTGGGCGCCATCGTTCTGTGCGCGCTGGCGCTGGCGACCGCCTGCGGAGGCGGGAGCCCGCTCCCCGACGACGGAATTCCCGTGGTGGCCGTCAGCGTCCAGCCCCAGGCATACTTCGTGGACCGGATCGCCGGCGGCAGGTTCCGCACGCTGGTCCTGATCGGGCCGGGCCAGAGCCCCCACGGCTACGAGCCCACCCCCCGGCAGATGTCCGACCTCGCGAGGGCCTCCATCTGGTTCACCGTGGGCGCGGACTTCGAGAAGGGCATCCTGCCCAAGGCATCGTCGCTCTATCCCGGGATGACGCTGGCCGACACCACAGTCGGCGTGGTCTACCGGACCATGGAGGAGCATTCGCATGAGGGGGAAGCGGAGGACGGGGAGCACGGGGACGAGTCGCCCGGCGGGCCCGATCCCCACGTCTGGCTGGGGCGCCAGGCGGTGAAGGCCCAGGCGGCGGTCATCCTGGAGGCGCTCTCCCGGGCCGATCCGGCCCACGCCGGGGAATTCGCCGCGAACCACGCCAGGTTCGTGGACGACCTCGACCGGGTGTTCGACGGCCTGGCCGCGGACCTGGCCCCGCTGGAAGGTAGCACGGCCTTCGTGTACCACCCCGCCTTCGGGTACTTCCTGGATGAGTTCGGCATACGCCAGGAAGCCGTGGAAACCGGCGGCAAGGAGCCGACCGCCCGTGCCCTGGCCGCCCTGATCGAGGAGGCGAGGGCTGACGGCGCACGGGTGATCTTCGTGCAGGCCCAGTTCCCGGCGGCGGCCGCCGAGACGGTCGCGGAGGCGATAGGCGGCCGCGCCCTGCCCATAGACCCGCTGGCCCCGGACTGGCTGGACAATCTCCGCCGGATGGGCGACGCGCTCAGGGAGTCCATCCCGTGAGCCTCGTCCCGGACGCCCGTCCGGCCAGGGCGGCGGCGCTGCGCTTCGACAAGGTCAGTTTTTCCTACGGCGAGCTGCCGGTGCTGGACCGCGCCTCCTTCCACCTCCACGAGGGTGAGTTCGCGGCCCTGCTGGGCCCCAACGGCGCGGGCAAGACCACGGTGATCCGGCTGCTCCTGGGCCTCGCCCGCCCGGGTTCCGGGGAAGTGACGGTGCTGGGCACCGGGCCGGAGAAAGCGCGCAACTCCATCGGTTACGTGCCCCAGCACGCCGGCTATGATCCCGCCTTCCCCATCTCCGTCGAGGAAGTGGTCAGGATGGGCTTGTTGCAGGGCGTGGCCCGCAGGAGGGCCGGCAGGGCGCAGGCCGAGCGGGACGCGGTCAGGTGCGCGCTGGAGACGGCGGACGTGGCCGACCTGGGCAAGCGGCCGTACTCCGCCCTGTCCGGCGGGCAGCGCAGGCGCGTCCTGGTGGCGCGCGCCCTGGCCGGAGAGCCCCGGCTGCTGGTCCTGGACGAGCCCACCGCCAACATGGACGCGGCCAGCGAGGCCAGGCTCTACGCGACCCTGGGAGCGCTCAAGGGCCGGGCCACCGTCATCGTGGTGACCCACGACGACGCCTTCGTGTCCGCCCTGACCGACGTGGTGCTCTGCCTGGGCGAACGGGGACCCCGCGGCGCGGCGGTGGTCAGGCACGCCTCCGCGCCGGCGGATCACGCGAACCCGGCGCTCTTCGGGGGCGCCGCGCTGCGGGTGCTCCACGACACGGACCTGAAAGACGGCGGATGCTGCGGGGGGTGCTCGAAATGAGCGGTTTCATCGGCGCGGTCCTGGACCCGTCCATGCCTTTCGTGCGGAACGCCCTGGTGGCCGGACTGCTCTCTTCCGTGCTGTTCGGCGTGCTGGGGGCGGTGGTGACCGTCAGGCGCATCGCCGGGCTGGCCGGGGCGATCTCGCACGCCGTGCTCGGCGGCATCGGGCTGTCGCTCTTCCTGGCCTCGCGCGGGATACTGGCCGGCGTGCCGCCCATCGCGGGCGCGCTCCTGTTCGCCCTGGCCGCCGCCGCCCTCATAGGGCTGGTGTCGCTCAAGGCAAAGCAGCGGGAGGACACGGTCATCAACGCCATCTGGGCGGTGGGCATGAGCCTGGGCGTGCTGTTCATAGCCAGGACGCCGGGCTACGCCGACCCCATGAGCTACCTCTTCGGCAACATCCTCCTGGTGTCGGGGCGCGATCTGGTCCTGCTGGGAGTCCTGGACCTGGCGGTGCTCGGCCTGGCCTGGCGGTTCTACCCGCAGCTGGAGGCGAGCGCTTTCGACGAGGATTTCGCCAAGGTTCGCGGCGTGCCGACCGACGCCGTGTTCATGGCCATCCTGGCGGTGGTGGCGGTGGCCGTGGTGCTCCTGCAGACCTTCGTGGGCATCGTCATGGTGATCGCCATGCTCACCCTCCCGGCCGGCACCGCGGGCTATGCGGCCCGGAGCCTGGCCGGGATGATGGCGGGGGGCGTCGCGCTCTCCGCCGCCTTTTCGGCCGGCGGCCTGGCCCTGGGCTGGGGCCTTGACCTGCCGGCCGGCGCGGTGGTGGTGGTGCTGGCGGGCACGGTGTTCATGGGCGCCGCCGGCGTCCGGCTCGCGCTGTCGCGCCTGGCCGAAAGGCAAGGTCCATTGACGCTCCGGGGCACTACTCTGCGGGGATGCCATTTCCCGCGTGGTTAAGCCAGGTCTTTTCGGAACTTACGGTCCCGTGGGTAGCCGCGTTGGTATGGTGGGTTCGCCAAAGC
>JAKLIU010000125.1 GCA_022709445.1 Spirochaetota bacterium
AAGGCCCAGCGGGCTGCCGCCTCCCCGGCCAGCACCATCATCTCGCAGACCACCGCGCTCGAGCGGAAGTCGCCGATCGGGTCGACCGAGGGAGTGCCGTCCTTGACCCATACCCGGACCTCGGGGATGGCTATGTCGATGGCCCCGTTCCGCGAGCGGAAGGCGCTCCTCAGGGCGGCGATCCTGTCCAGCTCGGCCAGCTCATCGCCTCCCAGTTCGGCGTCGGCCGCCTCGTAGCTGCGCCTGGTCACCCGCACCCAGCTGGGCCGCACCGATACCTCGGCGATCATCCCGTCCGCGTCCAGCGCCATCCTGAAGGACAGGGCCCGCGACCGTTCGGACAGGCCCAGCCCGAAGCGTTCCAGGGCCGCGTCCGGAAGCATGGGAATGGCGCCTTCGGGCAGGTAGAGCGTGCCGGAGCGGTCCATGGCTTCCAGGTCCGCGGGGCTGCCCGGCGTCACCGCGCTGGAGGGGTCGGCCACGTGCACCCACACCGCTTCCCCGTCCCAGGAGATGGCGTCGTCCGGATCGTGGCTCCACGCGTTGTCTATGGCCCATGCCTTCATGGCGAGCAGGTCCACCCGGCCATCGTCGTCGTCCGGTCCCAGTTCCAGCTCGGGCGCGCGGGAGGGGTGGCCGGAGCGGCCGGGCCAGGGATTGACGGCGGCCGTCCACCTGCCCGCCTTGAGGAGCCAGGCATGGGCGGATTCCGGGGTCTCGCCGGCCCCTATGTCGGCGGCTGTCCGGGACTTCTGGGTCTTCCCCAGCGCGAGGGCCTCCACTTCGCCCAGGTGGCGCTCGTCCCCGGGCTCGAAGGCGAGCCGCCTGGCCCGTTCCACGAAGGCCGCGCGCTCCGCCGCTTCGCCTTCCTTCCTGGAGCGCTTGGCCTCCTCACGCTCCCGTTCCTCCGCCCCCAGGACGACCACCATGCCGTCCTCCATCCTGAAGAGGCTGCCCGAGGACGCCGCGATGCGGCAGGCCAGGCACTGCTCCGGCCGGGCGTCGCCGAAGACCAGCTCGGAGAATTCAGCCAGGGGGATGGTGGAGCCGGCGGCCATTTCCCAGGCCGTGGCGAAATCCCCGCCCTCGGCCGGCGCCGGAACCCTGGGGACCGGGCCGCGGTGGATCGGCTCCACGTCCTTGTCGCGGACGCGGACGGTACCGCCGTCGGCGAAGGACAGCTCGATGCGGTCGCCGTCCCTGTGGACCACGGCGGCCTTCTGCTTGAACCAGACCAGGGATCCTTCGTATATCATGCGTTGCCTTCCATAGATTGCCGACGACTGCGGGGTTCCCGCCGGACCCGTCACCAGAGGGTACCAGCTATGCGGCCCGGGGGCAACGCCCCGTCCCGGCCACCCCGGCCCGCGTATTGACGAAACCGGTGTTTCGGGTATGCTTATACGCGTTGCCCGCCACCCCGGACGGGGGAGGGCAACCCGCGTCCGCCCCGGCGGCGCGCATGAAACCGGAGGATCCAGCATGGTTGCTCTCATAGTCGGTATCGTCTTCATCGCCTTCGCGGTGTTCGCCGTGGTTCCCGGCCCCCTGGGCTGGTGGTCCGAGGTGCTCGCCTTCCTGCGGGGCTCGCTCCCGGTGCTGGCGGTCCTGGTCGGCCTGATAGCCGTGTTCATCGGCATAGCCGACATAAAGGACCGCATAGAGGCGCGCAAGGAGGAGGAAGAGGACGTGAAGGCCGAGGAAGCCAAGAACGGGAAATGAGGCCTGGCCGGCCACGGCGGCCGGCGCCCTTGACACTCTTTCCGTATTGTGGGATTATTCCGCTCGCCGATTTCGGTCGCTTACTCCACCAAGGTGAAGGTATAGATCCATGAAGACTTTATTCGTCAAGCCCGCGGAGGCACCCCGTTCCTGGTTCATCATCGATGCCCAGGGCCAGCGCCTCGGTCGCATAGCCGTCAAGGCTGCCAACCTGCTTCGCGGCAAGCACAAGCCGTTCTTTACTGCGCACCAGGAGATCGGCGACTACGTCGTCATCGTGAACGCGGACAAGGTGGACATCACCGGCCGCAAACGCGAGGACAAGATCTACTACAGGCACACCGGCTATCCCGGAGGCCTCAGGGAGACCACGTTCGCCAAGCTCATCGAGCGCCATCCCACGGACCCGATCGAGATGGCCATCCGCGGCATGCTCCCGAAGGGACCCCTCGGCCGCAAGCTCGCGCTGAACTGCAAGGTCTATGCCGGTCCCGACCATCCGCACGCGGCCCAGAAGCCCGTCGCGATCGAAGTCTGAGAGGTAATCGATGATCAGCAATCTGGGTATCGGCACCGGACGCCGCAAGACCGCGGTCGCCCGCGTCTATCTCCGCCAGGGCAGCGGCAAGATCCTGGTGAACGGGATCGAGCTTGACAAGTACTTCCCCATCGCCGAGGTCGCGGGTTCCGTCCGCAGGCCCCTGGTGGTGACCGCCAGCGACAACAAGTTCGACATCGTGATCAACGTGCTCGGCGGCGGCCCCAACGGCCAGGCCGGCGCGTGCAAGCACGGCATCGCCCGGGCCCTGGCCCAGGTGGACCCCGCCTCGCACGTGACGCTCCGCGCCAACGGGATGCTCACCCGCGACCCGAGGATGGTCGAGCGCAAGAAGTACGGCCAGCGCGGCGCGCGCAGGCGCTTCCAGTTCTCCAAGCGCTAGGATCGGAAACGGGCGGCATGGTCCGCATCGAATCCTGGGAAGAGGGAGCCGACGGGGTCGCGAGAGCGAAAACCCCCGGGGGCTCCCTTTTTCGTCTTCGCGCGGCCTACTGGGACGGGGCCTTGGCCGCGCTGGAGCTATCCGCGCCAGCCGGCGAGTCGCTGGCCGCCGGCATCGAGCTGCCCGCGGAGGCCCTGGAGCTGGCGGCCGAGGCCTTCGAGGCGGAGTGCCGCGCAGCCGCCCTCCTGGCCCGCGCGGAACAGACCAGGCGCGGGCTGGAGATCAAGCTGGCCAAGCGCGAGCTGTCCGCGCCCGCGGCGGCCATGGCCCTGGACTGGCTGGCCGGTCGGGGGCTGCAGTCGGACCTGCGTTTCGCGCAGGCCTGGATACGGCAGCGCGCGCGCCGTCGGGCGGAAGGCCCCCGCACCCTGCTGGCTGGCCTCGCATCCCGGGGCGTGGAGCGCGAGGCGGTGAAGATCGCCCTCGCCGAGGCCCTGTCGGGCGAGGCGAGACTCGTCATGGCCGGAACCGCCCTGGAACTGCTCGAAAAAAAGGAACGCGACGAGGGGCGGGTGCGCGACGCCTTCCTGTCCCTGGGCTGGAAACCGTCGGACCTGCGGGAAGCCCTTGATTCGCGCAGAATCGACGGTTGACGGCGCATCTTGACATTCCATCACCTTTCTTGCAGAATGGTTGCAAATCTTACCGTCCAAGGGAGCGCATCGATGGATGACGACATCCTTACAATAGAAGAAGTGGCCAAGTACCTGCGCGTCTCCGAGCGCACGGTATACGATTGGGCCCAGAAGGGCGAAATTCCCGCGGGCAAGATCGGCACGGTCTGGCGCTTCAAGAAGAGCGAGATAGAGCGATGGGTCAACGAGCGCCTGTCCTCCAACAAGCCCGTGGCCTCCATACACCCGGTCCGCATGCGCAACGTGCTGGCTCCCGACCGCGTGGTCTTCCTGGACTACCCGCGCAAGCGCGACGCCCTTGTGGCCCTGGCCGAGCGCCTGGCCGCCGCCCCGCAGATCAAGAGCAAGCAGGAGATCGTCTCCGAGATCCTGCGCCGCGAGGAGCTGATGAGCACCGCCATCGGCCGCGGCATAGCCATCCCGCACGTGCGCCTGTCCAGCGTCACGGACCTGGTGGTGGCCGTGGGCATCAGCAAGTGCGACATCCAGGACTTCAACGCCTTCGACGACGCTCCGGTGCGCCTCCTGTTCATGATCGCCGCCGCGTACAACCAGCACGCCTACTACCTGCAGACCCTGTCCTACTTCAGCGCCAAGCTCAAGTCCAACGAGCTGCGCAACGGCATCCTGGCCGCGGCCGACCCCGCCGCCGTCTACGAGCTCCTGGTCAAGCAGGACGAGGACTGAATCGCGACTCCTTGTACGGATACCGTACGATAAGACAGTGGAGGCGGGCCCGTTCGGTCCGCCTCCTTTTTTTGCAGGCCCCGCGAGGAAATCAGACCACGGAGGCACGGTGCGCTCCGAGCAGTGCGGAGGAGTAGTCGCGCCATTGGCGCGACATCGCGGTTCCGCGGGGCGGAACCGCGGGCGACGGAACGATGCGCGCATGGATGCGCGCCAGGAAGACGCCATGAGTCCTGCGGACTCATGGGCGGCATGGATGCCGAGTCCCCGGGGAGGGGGTAGCGGAAAAGCGTTGCGCAACGCGCAACCTTTGGAGCGAGGGGGAGACTTCCCCCTCTATAACCGTGGCCTCCGTGGCAAAAATCGATGAAGCGCTATTTCCTTATAACCGAGCCTTCGGCCATGACCATCTTGGGGAAGGCGGCCAGGTGCAGGGGCTCGCGGTTCCAGACCACCAGGCTGGCCAGCTTGCCGGCTTCCACCGTGCCCAGGTCCTTCTCCAGGCCCAGGATGCGGGCGTTGCGCTTGGTGATGATGCCGATGGCCTCGGCCTCGCCCATGCCCTGGATCAGGAAGTACTTGAGGCTGTCGCGCAGCTGGTAGGACAGGATGACCGGGTGGTCCGTCATCAGCCCGTACTGGGCCTTGCTCTTCATGAGGATGCCCGCGTTGGACCACTCCTCGTGCTTGAGCTCCACCTTGTACGCCAGGCTCCCCAGCGGCCCGTAGACTATGGGTATGCCGGCCTTCCCCAGCTCGTCGAAGATCTCCCTGGTGTGCACGTCGCCCAGGTGGTCGGCCGTGGCCTTGAAGCCGTAGCGCTTGACCAGGTCGATCAGGTACAGGGCGTCGTCTTCCTTGTGCACGTGCACCTTGACGGTCTTCTTCCCCGACAGCAGGTCCACGATGGCCAGGTCTTCCGAGCCCAGTTCCAGGGCGGCTTCGCGCTCGATGAACGCGAGCTCGGCGGCCTTGTCCTTGGCGGACAGCTTCTTCTCGACGGCGGTCTTTTCCAGCTCGCGCAGCTTCTTCTCGCGGGCCAGGTCCGCCTTGGCCTTCTTGGCCAGCACGTCGTCGAAGCGCTTCTCCAGGAGCTGGTACACGCCCATGCGGGTGTCGGGCCGCTCGCCCTTCCAGTCCGTGGTGGAGCGCGGGTTGTAGCCCAGGGCCATCTTGTAGCCGTAGTCGGCCACCACGGCGTCCTTGCGGGTGCGCGCGAAGTTGCGGATCACGCGGGCCTTGCCGCCGACCAGGTTGCCCGAGCCGGGGACCACGCAGGAATAGAGCACGCCGAAATCCACCGCGTCGCGGAAGGCGCGGTCGTCGAAGTAGATGGAATTGACCGGGTCGCTGAGCGGCATGATCTGCGAGGTCTGGTCGTTGCCCTCGGCCTCCGCGCTCGGCTCGCCCTCGCGGAACATGCCGATGTGCGAGTGCGCGTCCAGGAACGCCGGCGCCACGAAGCCCTCGAAGTCGGCCTTGACCGAACCGGCCTCCGACACCTCCACGATGCGCTCGCCCTCCACCACCACCTTCATGTTCTCCCGGCGGCGCTCGCCGTCGTAGAGCACGTTCGCCTTGATGATCGTCCGCTTTGCCATGATGCCTCCCTTGCGCCGCCGAGTATAGCACGCGATCCCGGGACATGGGGCGCGGACTCTCAGGAGAGCAGCTTGATCCTGGCGAACACGTAATCCAGGGAGTCCCGGGCTATGACGTACCTGAGCCAGGGCGTGTCGGCCGGCTGTTCGCGGGACAGGGCCTCGCGCTCTATGTAGGGCCGGGCCGAGCCCTGCCTGGACCAGTAGACCAGGGAGATGTCGCCGCCTTCGAGTTCGATGGCGGTGAAGCCGCCCCGGGCGGTGGCGCAGCTGGAGTTGAACATGCAGGGGTACAGGAGCTCCTCCCGCTCGTAGAGGCTGCGGGACACCTTGCGCTTGCGGTCCTTCCTTCCCAGCCGCCTGAATTCGGCGGCGTACACCGCCAGGAGGGCCTGGATCTCGCCCTTCTCGTCCTTGCCGGCGGCGGCGTACCTGCGCAGGAGGGACTCCATGTTCCAGCGCA
>JAKLIU010000126.1 GCA_022709445.1 Spirochaetota bacterium
CGCTCCTCATGCTCTACGGCCTGGCCTCCGTGCTGACCGCCTTCATCTACAACCAGCACACCTTCGCCCTGCCGGTGTTCCTGAAGGAGCTGATGGGCGACGCGGGCGGCAGGAGCTTCGGGCTGGTCATGACGACCAACGGGCTCACCGTGGTGGTGATGACGGCCTTCGTCACCATGCTGGCCAAGCGCATGAGCAACCTGGGCGCCATAGCCCTGTCCTCGGCCTTCTACGTGGTCGGCTTCGGCTCCTACTGGTTCGCCACCGGCATGCCCCTGGCGCTGGGCGTCACCGTGGTATGGACCCTGGGCGAGATCCTGGGCGCCACCAGCGGAAACGCCTTCGTGGCCGAGCACGCGCCGCCGGCGTTCCGCTCGCGCATCAACTCGGCCATATCGCTCTGCTACATAGCGGGCAACACCCTGGCGCCGCTGGCCGCCGGGGCGATCGCGGACCGCTTCGGCACCAGGACCGTGTGGCCGGTGACCGCCGCGATGGCCGTGGTGGCCGTGTTCGCCTTCGTCGCCCTGGACCGTTTCGACCGGCGCCTGGCCGCGGGGAGGGCCTGACCATGCACGACTGCGAAAAGGTGCGCGCCTACTACGATGCGCAGGCCGCCCGGGAATGGACGCGGGCGGAACGCCATCCGGTGGAGTTCGGCATCACCAGGCGCCTGTTGCTCAGGCACCTGCCCCCGCCCCCGGCTCGCGTGCTGGACGTGGGCGGCGGCCCCGGGCACTACTCGCTCTGGCTATCCGGCCTGGGCTACCGCGTGACGCTCGTGGACCTGTCGCCGGGGAACATAGCCCTGGCCCGGGAGAAGTCCGCCGAACTGGGCGTGGCCCTGGACGGCTGCCTGGTGGGGAACGCGCTGGAACTGGACCGGCACGCGGGACCGGGCTGGGACGCGGTGCTCCTGATGGGGCCGCTCTATCACCTGACCCGGCCGGAAGACAGGCAGGCGGCCCTGTCGCAGGCGGTCGCCGCGCTCGCCCCCGGCGGTATCCTGGCGACCGCCTTCATATCCGACTACGCGCCCATCATCGATTCGCTCAAGTACGACCCCGGGGAGATCCGGGGCAAGGGCGCGGAACTCATGGAGCTGTTCCGCCACGGGATCAACCGGGGCGGGGACGGCGACGGGTTCACCGCCGCCTGGTTCTGCGGGACCGCGGGGATAGAGGCGCTGATGAACAGGCCCGACCTGGAGCGGCTGGCCCTCTGCACCCAGGAGAGCATCCTGGGCCCCTACGAGGAAGCGCTCAAGAAAGCGGAGCCCGGGCTGATGGAGGAGTGCCTCGAGCTGGCCATGGCCTTTGTCGAGGACGAGGGCTGCCGCGCCTGCGGGGAGCACTACCTGCACCTGGCCCGCAAGCGCTGAGGGGCGGGCCGCCGGGGAGGGCGGCCCGCTCGCTCACCAGTCCAGGAGCGTGCGCCTGCCCTCGAGCGCGCGGATGTCAGTGGCGTCCATGCTCACCTCCATGGTGCCCAGGTAAGCGCCGTCGTCGCCGTAGAGGGCCTTGTAGGAAATGACGACGAAGCGGCCGCCGACCTCCAGCCAGAACTCCGCGCTGTCTTTTTCCTTCTTCTTGAAGGCCTCCAGGATGCGCTCCACCGTGGCCACGCTCTTGTGCGGGTGGCAGTTCCGCACGTCCCGGCCTATGACGCCCGGGCTGCGCGGGAACACGCGGTGGGGCGAGTCCGAGTAGTAGCGCACCTTGTCGTCCGCGTCCACGAAGGATACGTCCAGGGGCAGGCTCTTGAGCATCAGGTCCAGCACCTCCACCGGGAGGCTGCCCTCGGAGAGGCGCACGCCGCCCGCCGCGTCCTTCGCGGCGTCCAGCGCGGCTATGGCCGCCTGCAGGTGCGAGCCGGAACCCGCGGGCGCCTTGGCGCCGGCCACCAGGCCCGCATCGTAGACGGATCCCGGCCTGACCCACGCGAAGCCTATGGCGTCCTCTCCCCGGCGCACCGCGGCCCAGTCGGCGTCCGAAAGGCGCTTGAGCGCATTGGGGAAGAGGATGCGCTCTTCCATGAAGATCATCATGCGCAGCTGGCGAGCCAGGGCCCGGCCCTCGGCCCGCGCCGCGCGCGCGTCGCCCGAGGCGGCGGCGTCGGCCAGGGACTTGAAGCGCGCGCGCACCTCGTCGTGCTTGCCCCACATGACCTTGGACGGCCCGGTGAAGCCCGCCTTCTCCAGGAAGGGGAAGAGCTGGTTTTCCTTGCGGGTGTAGTGGATGACGATGGGCCTGAGCGCGTCCGCCGCCCTGGCCACCGCGTCGGCGCCGCCCCAGATGGACGCTGCCGCCAGCGGGCCGATGAGCCTGCGCGCCGCGCGGTTCTCCGCCATGTAGGTGTGGATGGGGTGGCCGGGCATGCGCCGCGCCGTGCCGCCTTTCTCCAGTCCTTCCTTGAAGACGTCCGCGTGCACCTCGCACAGGCGCTGGACTTCCTCGACCGGCAGCCCGCCCTCGATGAGCGATTGCTCCATGGCCGCCACCTCGACGGCGTCGGCTCCCTTGATCAGCTCGTGGAATTCCTTCTTGACCGCAGCGGGGCTCTCGCCGGCGGCCAGCTTGTCTATGATTGCCTTGAGGCGCGAGGCCTTGTCCGGTCCGTTCACCAGCAGTTCGCTCATGTCGCTTCCTTCCTTCTCATTGCCCGGCCAGCGCGAGCCTGGCCTTGTGGGCCAGGTCCGTCGCCTTGGCCAGGTTGCCCAGGGCGGCCACCGGGGCGTGGAATCCCATGGAGTTGGCGCTGGCCACCCAGTCCCAGTACCACTGGGCCTCGCGCACGAGGAGCCGGGCGGCGGCCAGGCGAGCCGCCGGGCTTCCGGCGGCCGCGGCTGCGGCGATAGCCCCATGGGCTGCGGCCACGGCCTGCCCGGCGTCGCGCTGGGCGGCGAACACGGTGTCCTGGATGACCGCCACCCGGGAGCGCAGCCAGGCCGCGTCCCGGTCCGTGTGGCAGGCCATGCAGGTCCCCTCGATGTTCGAGAGGGGGCTGGCGATGCGGTGCGAGGTCTTGATCACCCCGCCGTCGTCGACCTTGCCCATGTGGCAGTCGGCGCAGGCCACGCCCGCGGCCGCGTGCACTCCGGCCGAGTATTCCTCGTAGTCGGGGTGCTGGGCCTTGAGCATCATCGCGGACGAATCCGGCTGGGTGAAATCGCCCAGGAAGCCGGAGGGCTGGCCCTGGTAGTAGGCGTACGCCGCGGCCGCCGACAGCCCCCCGTCCCAGGGATGGACCACGCGGCGCGTGACCGGCTCGAAGTAGTACTCGGAATGGCACTGGGCGCAGACGTACGCGGACATGCGGTCCGCAGGCACGGAGTCCAGCTCGATGCCCTGCCTGGCCAGCGCCTCGATGAAGCCCGGCTGCTTGGGTTCCAGGTGGCCCGTGGACAGGTCGTGGCAGTTGGCGCAGGTGATGGATGGGTGTTCCTCCGCGGTGAAGGCCGACAGGGGCATGGACGCGTAGGACCAGCCCTTCTCCGCGAACACCTCTCCGATGTCCCCCGTCTTGCAGGTCATGCAGGCGGCGGGGGTGGAAGCGTTCACGCGCCTGGACATGACCAGGTCCTTCCAGGCGCTGGCGTGCCCGCGGTCCTCGTTGTACTCGACCGAGAAGGCGATGCCCTTGAAGTTGACGTCCAGCTCGGGCATCAGCTCGCGCCTGGCGAAGGGCTCGGAGCCGCCGTAGGCCGAACCGCCGCGGCCGCCTTCGGCGGTCAATGCGTCGGTTCGCGCCTGGAAGGGGTAGGCGATGAGCCATGCCTCGACCGTGTCGCCGGCGGCGGTGGCTCCCGAGGACGCGTCCCCGGAAGGCGCGATCGCCTCGATTTCCGCGGCTGCGGTTTCCCCGGCCCGGGTGCCCGCGCAGGAACAGAGTCCGAGGGCGGCGGCCAAGCCGAACGCCAGCGTTAGTGTCTTCATCGGGATAGTCATGATGGTCCTCCTCCGGGTCGCGGCGCGTGCCGCCAAGGCACAGCCATAGTATAGAAGATCAGCTCTCCGGCGCAATGAAGAACTCCGACAGCCGTGCGTGAACCGCCGGGTAGGCCTGCTCCAGCCGGCGCGGGGTGTGGAAGAAGTGCTCGCAGGCCACTGCGAAGAACTCCTCGGGGCTCTCGGCTGCGTATTCGTCCAGGGGAAGCCTGCCGGCCGCTCCCCGGCGACGGCCGCCGCGGGAGGCCCGATCCACGCGTCCGCGGAAGTCCAGGAAGGCTTCCGAGAAGGATTCCCGCCAGGCGGAACCGGACATGCCGCGGCGCAGGGGCGGGCAGCCGTCCAGCTCGCCCTCGCGCCCGTCCAGCTTGTGCGCCACCTCGTGGACCACCACGTCGTAGCCGTCTCCCAGCCCGGACTCCCGCACGTCCTGCAGGGAGAGCAGGACCGGGCCCATGCCGGTCACCTGCCCGGAGAGCTCGTCGTCGTACTCGGTCACCACGCCCGCGCGGTCCACGCTCTCCATCCGGCTCGTGAAGCTTTCGTGGACCAGCACCAGGGTGCTCCAGCCGCGGAACCACCAGGCCGCGTCCAGGCGGAGCACGGGCAGGCAGGCCAGGAGGGCGATGGATGCGAGGTCCGCTTCGGTCGGCGCGGCCCCGCCGGAAGGGCTGAACTCGCGGGTGGACAGGAACCAGGAAGCCAGGGAACGCAGCCTGAGCGCGTCCCCCGGGGCCAGTGCGCGCAGGGCCGGCCGGTACCGCGAGGCCTCCAGCCAGGCCTGCTCGGGCAGCGGGGGAAAGTCCGTCGGTCGCGTTCGCCTGAGGAATCCGAACAGTCCCATGTGCCGCCTGCCCTCCATGCCACCACACCATACCCCCTCCGCCCGCGCGGGGCAAGCTCGACGCAATCGCTTGACCGCGGGCGGCAAGGGACGTAGAGTGACTATCCCATGAAACGTTGCATGATGATCATCGGACTGCTCTCCGCCGCGCTCGCGCCGGCCTGGTCCCAGGCTCTGGACCTGACGGGCGCGAACGTGTGGGTCCGCCCCGGCTTCGACGACTCCTGGACCCGGGCCTACCCGAGCCCGGGCGACGAGTCCTGGACGCTCATCGTGGGAGCCACGGAACCCTGGCCCCTGGTCATGCGCGACGTCCCGCTGCCCGGGGAGGAACCGGCCTCCCGCTGGTCGCTCCTGCCGGCGCCCCACCGCGAGTGGACCGTGCTCATACCCTTCCAGGGCGACCTGAGCCTGCTCAACATGAGCGACCCGGCCCTCTACCTGGACCACGTGGGCCAGGCCTGGGCCGTCTACCTGAACGGGGTGCTCCTGCACAGCGAGATGGTGGCGCGCCGGGGCGATTACCTGGAGCGCTCCCTGCGCGGCGTCATCGTGTCGCTGGACAAGCGGC
Organism: Spirochaetota bacterium; assembly: GCA_022709445.1. Classification (GTDB taxonomy): domain Bacteria; phylum Spirochaetota; class Spirochaetia; order Treponematales; family UBA12059; genus JAKLIU01. The sequence goes on from JAKLIU010000126.1 coordinate 5,363, forward strand.
GCCTGGTGCAGGGCGCAAACTTCCTGGCCTTCAGGATCCACGGCGACCCGGCCGACGACCGCACCGGCATGAACAGCGCGGGACCGTACCTGCTGGACTCGTACCGGACCCTGCTGGCCCTGGACGCGGAGTACATCGACCTGATGCTCATCGGCATCTACCTGTTCTTCGCCGCCTACCACCTGGTGCTCTTCGCGCTCAGGCCGGCCAACCGGGGTTACCTGTTCTTCGGGCTGTCGACCCTGTTCCTGGGCCTCTTCCTGGCCGCCCGGACCATGGCCGCCGGTGCCCTGGTGGCGGACACCTCGCTCGCCCACCGGATCGAGTTCCTGGCCATGTTCCTGGCGGTGCCCTGCTTCCTGGCCTTCCTCGAGTACCTGCTGCGCGGGCGCACGGGCAGGGTCACGCTGGCCGCCGGGCTGGTCTTCGCGGCAGCCGGCGCCGCGTCGCTCTTCCTGCGGCGGGAGCCTTTCCTGTACGCGTGGTACGCGCTCGCGGCCGCCGCCGCCGCGCGCTTCCTGTTCCAGCTCGGCCGCGCGCTGGCTGCTGAATTCCGCGGGTTGCGCGACGGCACGGAGGGCACGGCCTTCCGGCGCGGCCTGCGCGCCTTCCTGGGGCTGGTGCCGCGGAGCGTCGCCGGGAAGCTGGCGCTGGGGGCCGTCGTCCTCGGGGCGGCCGCCGCCTTCGACCTGCTCGCCGCCCGGGGTGGCGCGGAGCCGGTCG
>JAKLIU010000127.1 GCA_022709445.1 Spirochaetota bacterium
TGCATCGGCACCTTCGTGCTGGCCGAGTCCGGGCTGCTCGACGGGCGCAGGGCGACCACCACCTGGTGGCTGGCACCGTTTTTCCGTGCCCGCTACCCCGGGGTGTGCCTGGAGGATTCGCGCATGGTCATCCGGTCCGGGCCCGTGGTCACGGCAGGCGCCGCGCTGGGTCACCTGGACCTGGCTCTGTGGCTGATCAGGCAAGCCAGCCCGGCGCTGGCTTCCCTGACCGCGAGCTACCTCGCGTTCGACGGGCGAGCATCACAGTCCGCCTACGCGCTGTCCGACCACCTGGCACACTCCGATCCCGTGGTGGAGCGCTTCGAGGCCTGGGCCCGATCCGCCCTGGCAGGGGGATTCTCGCTGGACCGCGCAGCCGAGGCCGTCGGGGCGAGCAAGCGGACCCTGGCGCGGCGGATGCGTGCCGTGCTCGGCAAGACCCCGCTCGGCTTCTTCCAGGATATCCGGCTGGAACGGGCCGTGCACGAGCTCAGGACCTCCGGCAAGAGCGTCGAGACGATCGCGGGTGAGCTCGGGTACCTGGAGGGAGCCACGCTGGGGAACCTCTTGCGGAAGCGCCTCGGCGTCGGCGTCCGCGAGTTGCGGGCAGGGCCGGACCCCGAGTGAGTTCCCGCCGGTCCCGCGCTGGCGCCCGGAGCCGCCAGGCACGATACTTGTGCCATCGCGGATTCCGCCCGCCAGGAGGTGATCCATGGCCAACCCGGGTCTCGCATCTGCCGTGAGCGCCTTCCTGTTCGGCGCCCTGAGCGCCTCGTCCCTGATCCTGGGGGCGTGGGTGGGCATGCTCGCCAAGCCCAGGCAGCGGCTGGGCGCGGCCATCATGGCCTTCGGCGCGGGCGCCCTGTTCGCGTCGCTGAGCCTGGAACTGGTCGGCGAGGCCCTGGAGCGTCTGGAGGGCGGGTTCTGGCCGGTTGGCCTGGGCTGCATCCTGGGCGGCGTGTCCTTCGTGCTGCTGGACCGGGCGGTGAATTCCGGCGGCGGTTTCCTGCGCAAGCGCTCGACCCTGTCGCGCCAGCTGGGGCTGGAGAAGAAGCGCGACGCCAGGCGCATCATCGCCGGGCTGTCCAGGGTGCCGCTCTTCGCCTCGCTGCCGCCGGAGGAAGTCCGTTCCCTGGTGGGCCAGGTGGAGCGGGTCGTGTTCCCGGCCGGGGCGCGGGTCATGGCAACGGGCGAGGCTGGCCGCGAGCTCTTCATCGTAGAGGACGGGCGGCTGGACGTAAGCCGCGACGGGGTGCACGTGGCCTGGCTGGGCACGGGCCAGGTGGCCGGCGAGATGGCGCTCCTGAGCGGCGAGACCAGGATCGCCGATGTGCGGGCCGTGGGACAGTCGACGCTCCTGGTGGTGCGCAAGGCCGACTTCGACCGGCTGCTGGCGGTCTATCCGCGGCTCAAGGAGGCGGTCGAGCGGCTGGCCGCGGACCGGATGGCCAGCCTGAAGGGCACGGCCGGGCTGGACCCGGCGGAGTGGGCCAAGCGGGCGGAACGGTCCGCCCCCGGCGCGGACAGGGCCACCGAGCTGGACCTGGAGCACGCGTGGTCGGAGGCCGGAACCCCGGCCGCCCGGCACGGCGCGCCGATGGCCATCTGGCTGGGCATCTTGATAGACGGGATCCCGGAATCGGCGGTCATCGGGGCCAGCATGGCGGGCGGGGCCAAGGTGAGCCTGGCGCTGATCCTGGGCCTGTTCATAGCCAACTTTCCCGAGGCCATGTCCAGCGCCATCGGCATGCGCAAGATGGGCATGAGCCCGCTCAGGGTGTCGCTGCTGTGGCTGTCGATCGTGCTGCTGACCGCCGTGGGCGCGGCGGCCGGCAACTTCCTGTTCACGGGCGCGCCGGTTGAACTGCTGGCGCTCTTCGAGAGCCTGGCCGCGGGCGCCATGCTGGCCATGCTGGCGGAGACCATGATGCCGGAGGCCTACGAGCAGGGCGGCTCCATCACCGGCATGTCCACCATACTCGGCTTCCTGGCTGCGCTGTTCATGGGCACGCTGCGCTAGCGGGCAGGCGGCGCGGGTCAGGCCGGCCGGAACCGGGCCAGCAGCCCGGGCGCCTCGGGGCCGTCCCTCAGCGGCCGGAACTCGCCCGAGTCCTTGTGGAACTCGTAGTCAAGGCCCCATTCCCGGTAGTTCCGTATCACGGCGACCAGGGATTCGGCCACGTAGCGCGCCTCGTCGTCCGTCATGGTCGGGTGGACCGACACGCGGACCCAGCCGGGCTTGCGCGACAGGTCCCCGTGGTCGATCAGGTCGGTGATGCTCGCGGAGACGGTCTTCTTTATGTCGAAGAGGATGTGCCCGTAGGTGCCCGCGCAGCTGCACCCTCCCCGGGTCTGCACGCCGAACCGGTCGTTGAGGAGGCGGACGATCAGGTTGTGGTGCTCCCCGGGCGCGTAGAGCGAGAGGATGCCCAGGCGGTCCATGTTGCCGCCCTCCAGCAGCATCACCGAGGGTTCGTCCTTGAACACGGCCAGCATGATCGCCTTGATCTCCTCCTCGCGCTCGCGGATCTTCGCGGTCCCCATGGCTTCCTTGAGCCTGATGGCCAGGGCTGCGCGGATGGCCTGCAGGAAGCCGGGCGTGCCGCCGTCCTCGCGGGCCTCGATCTCGTCCACGTAGCGGTGCGTCCCGAAGGGCGTGGTCCACTTGACCGTGCCGCCTCCGGGCTGGTCGGGCACGGCGTTCCGGTACAGTTCGTTGCTGAGCAGCAGCACTCCCGACGAGCCCGGGCCGCCCAGGAACTTGTGCGGCGAGAAGGTGATGGCGTCCAGGCGCTCCTCGGGGTCCGCCGGGTGCATGTTCATGTCCACGTAGGGCGCTGAGGCGGCAAAATCCACGAAGCAGTACCCGCCGTAACGGTGCATGAGGGCGGCCATGCGCCCGTAGGGCGTGATCAGGCCGGTGACGTTGGAGCAGGCGGTGAACGCGCCGATGAGCATGGGCCTGTCGGCGTGCTCCCTGAGGATGCGTTCCTGCCATTCCAGGTCCGGCAGCCCGGTCGCCTCGTCGCGCGGCACGATCAGCACGTCCGCGTCGCACTCTTCCCAGGTGATCTGGTTGGAATGGTGCTCCATGTGGGTGATGAGGACCAGCGGCCGCTTGCCCTCGCGGCAGCCGCGGTCGCAGCCCTCGGGGAAGCGCAATCCCAGGAGGCGCTGCAGCTTGTTCACGGCCGCCGTCATCCCGAAGCCGGAGAAGATCAGCGAGTCCTCCGGGCCGGCGCCCACGGACTTCCGGATGATGTCGCGCGCGTCGTGGTAGGCGCGAGTCATGGCCGTGCCCGTGTACGTGGTCTCCGTATGGGTGTTCGCGACCAGCGGCCCTATTTCGCCGGCCATGAAGTCCTCTATGGGGCGGTAGAGCCGCCCGGAGGCGGTCCAGTCCGCGTACACGATGGGGCGCTCCGTGCCGTCCCGGAGGGGCATGGTCGCGTCGATGCCGATGATGTTCCGTCTGAACGGGGCGAAATGGGACTCGAGGCTCATGGGTACCCTCCCGGCATGCTGTCGACCGCGGCCGAACCGCCGTCCATCGAGTTATACCCGAAGGCGGGTCCCGTTTCAACGCCGCCTCCCGGCCGGCCGTCCATCCGGATCGTGCGCCCGTTTGCGCGCCGGGTCCCGCCGTCCTATACTCGGGGGCATGGACGGAACCGGGGAACGACACGGCGTGAAGATCAAGTGGACGGCGGTGGGCGGACTCGCGCTGGCCGGCCTCGCCTCCGCGGCGCTCGCCCTCCTGGGGCGGAGCGTCATCCCCGACCCCTTCGGCCCGCCGCGGCTGGGCTTCGTCAACCCGAGCACGGTTACCGCCGGGCCGGACGGCCTGGTGGTGGTCAGCGACTCGGGCGACCGCCGCGTCATCGGCATGGAGCGGGACGGTTCCCTGCGTTTCGTGGTCGCCGGCCGGCGCAGGAGCGGCGGCTTCTACAACGGCCGGGCCCTGGGCTTCGACGCCGCGGGCCGTTTCTACGTGGACGACGCGGTGCTGGACCGGCGGACGGGCAACGCCTCGACGGAGTCCCTCCTGGCCTTCGACTCCCGCGGCCGCAGGCTGGAGCCGGCCTACAGCCGCGAGTTCACCGAAGAGGAGAGCTCGGACGTCCTCATGCGCCTGCTGTACAGCCAGGTCTCGCCGGGCAGCCTGTCATGGTTCTTCCCCGATCCGGACGGCACCTGGTCCCTCCACCGGCTTCCGCTGGACGGAAGCCCCGCGCCCGCGCCCGTCCGCTTCGAGGGCTACGACGTGTACGACACCGTGGACGCCGCCTTCGGGCCGGACGGCGTCTGCTGGCTCCTGGAGCGCTCGGGCTCGGTGCTCAGGCGGGAAGGGGACGGCCTCCTGGAGCAATGGTACTGGGACCTGGACGGGATGCTGCGATTCCCCGTCGCCATGGCCGTCGGGCCGGCGGGGAACCTGTTCGTGCTGGAAGGGAAAACCTCGGTGGTGAGGCTGGATCCGGGGCCGGCCGGCGCGAGCGCCGCGGTGGTCCTCGACCCTGGCGTCGCGGAACGGGCCGGCTACGACCGGCCCCTGGCCCTGGCCAACCTGTCCGTGTCAGCGGACGGTTCCCTCTGGGCCGCCAACGAGGCGACCGGCGAGGCTCTCGCGTATCATCCGGACGGGACCCTGGAGTCCTGGGACGGGGCCGTGCTCACGGGGCGCTGGGCCCTCCTGCGCATCGCGCTCATGGCCGCGTGGATCGCGTCCGGGTCCTGCCTGGCCGCGGCGGCAGTCCTGTTCTACGCCAAGGTCTTCGGCATGAAGGCCAGGCTCCTCCTCAAGCAGCTGTCCATCCTGATGCCGCTGACCGCGCTGGCCGTGGGCGCCATCGCCTGGTCGGTGTACCTGCGCATGGATCGCGGCGTCCAGGCCGAGACGGAGAGCCGGCTCAGGCACCTCGCCCAGCTGACCGCCGCCGGGCTGTCGGCCGAAGCGGTCGACTCCATCGATCCGAGCGCGGGCCGGCTGGAAGAGGTGCTGGGCTCAGAGGGCTTCAGGAATACGGTGTCCGTCCTGGATTCCGTGGTCAACCTCAACCAGGACAGCTGGAACTCGAACCTCTTTCCCTACGTCTACTTCCGCCGCGGCGGCGAATGGTACATAGCCGGCGGCTTCGACTACCTGGAACTGTACCCCTACGCGTATTCCAAGCCCGAGTTCCTCTCGGTGCTGGACGGGGGCTGGGAGGAGTACTACCGCTACTCGGACGTCTACGGCTCCTGGCTGTCCGCCCTGACGCCCCTGTTCCGCGAGGACGGCACCGTGGCGGCGGTGGTGGAGGCCAGCATGGGCGCGGACTTCCTCGACGAGCTCGGGCGCGCCACCCTGGGCCGGATCGCGCTGAGCACGGCGGGGCTGCTTATCCTGCTCCTGGGCGTGTTCACGGTCTTCGACGCCATGCTGCTGCGCTCGGTCAAGGCCCTGAAGGACGGGGCGGACCGCGTGTCGGAGGGCGATTACGAGGTGCCGGTGGACATACGCTCCCGGGACGAGATCGAGGAGCTGGGCGACGCGTTCAACACCATGTCGGAGCGCATCAAGGAGTCGCTGGACGAGCTATCCAGGCTGGGCCGCGCCAACGCGCGCTTCGTGCCGACCGAGTTCCTGGCCCAGCTTGGCCGCGTGAGCATCACCGAGATAGGCCTCGGGGACCAGAAGCTGACCGAGATGTGCGTCATGTTCTCCGACATACGCTCCTTCACGCAGCTGTCGGAGCGCATGGGTCCCTCGGCGACGATGGACATGCTCAACGACTACCTGTCGCGCATGGGACCGGCGGTGCGCGAGGCGGGCGGTTTCATCGACAAGTACGTAGGCGACGCCATCATGGCGCTCTTCCCGCGCCGCCCCCTGGACGCGGTGGACGCGTGCTGGCCATGATGGACTGCTGGTGGCAGTCGTGGCACTGCAGCACGCTGTGCTTGCCGGCATCATTGGCGAACTTGTTCCAGGGTCCTTGCATGACATGGCACGACGAGCAGAAGTCGTTGTCGTGCTGCATGTAGTTCCACGAG
>JAKLIU010000128.1 GCA_022709445.1 Spirochaetota bacterium
CCCCCGGCCCCCACGAACAGGCCGCCGGTCACCGACGGGGACGTTCGTTGCCTGGTTGCCTCGGGCACGACGGTCTATGCCGGTGGCGATTTCAGCCTGATCGGGCCGTTGACCGGGAAGTTCTCCGTGACCGGCGTGGCCTCGGGAAAACCGGACCTGGGAATGCCGGTGGTGGACTCGGCGGCCGCCGACGGGGCAGTGCACGCCATCGAGCCGGACGGCCGGGGCGGCTGGTACATAGGCGGGAAGTTCGACACGGTGGGCGGGCTTCCCCGCGCCTGCCTGGCGCACATCCTGCCCGACGGGAGCGTCTCCGACTGGAATCCCGGGCTGAGCGCCCCGGCGACCGGATTCGTGAATTCGCTGTCGCTCTCCGGCGGCCTTCTGTACCTGGGCGGCTCGTTCACGGCCATAGGCGGGGTGGCCCGCGCCAACCTGGCCGCGGTGGACGCGGCTGACGGTGCCGTGGCCGCGTGGAACCCGGGCGCCAACGGCCCGGTGTCAGCACTGGTCGCGGACGGCGCCACGGTTCATGTGGGCGGGACCTTCACCAGCGCGGGCGGGGCGGCGAGGACCAACCTGGCCTGCATCGACGCGGTCAACGGGAGCGCCACCGCCTGGATCATGAACGCGACGGGCGGGGCGGTGGAAGCCCTGCTGGTCGACGGCACGACCCTCTACCTGGCCGGGGCCTTCACCGCGGTCGGGGGCCAGGCGCGCAACCGTGCGGCCTCGACGGACCTGGTCACCGGCGCGCTGAACGCGTGGAACCCCAACTGCAACGGGGCCGTTCGCGCCCTGGGCATTTCCGGCGGTCGGGTCTACCTGGGCGGGGCATTCAGCGCGGTTTCCGGCGCGCCGCGCTCGAGGCTGGCTGCGGTGGACGGGACGACCGGCGCTCTCGCGCCCTGGGATCCCGGCTGCGGCGGGGAAGTCCGGGCCCTGGCCCTGTCCGGCGGCCGCCTGTACGCCGGAGGATCGTTCGAGAGCGCGGGCGGCTGCGCCCGGGACCGCGTCGCGGCCTTTGATCCCGGCTCCGGCGTTCTCCTGTCCTGGGAGTCGCCTGCCAACGGCGCGGTGCGTGCTCTGGAAGCCGGAACCGCCGGTGCCCTGGCGGTCGGCGGGGAGTTCACGGGTATCGGGATGGAGCGACGGCGGAACCTGGCTTCCTTCGACGCGGTCGGCGGCCAGATCCTCGCGTTCCGTCCGGATCCAGACGGGACGGTGCGCGCGATGGCCGTGGGCGGCGGCGCCGTGTTCGCGGGCGGGGACTTCCTGAACGCCGGCGGGAGGCCGCGTACCCGGGTCGCCGGTCTCGATCCGGCGAGCGGCAAGGCCACGGCTTTCTCCGCCACGGCCGACGATACCGTGCTGGCCCTGGCGCTGGACGACGGAATGCTGTACCTGGGGGGCGAGTTCCTGGCGGTCGGCCACGCGGGCCTGTCCTGGGCGATCCAGGGAGCGGCCTCCGTGGACGCGCGTACCGGCGAAGTCTCGGATTGGAGCCCCGGCACGGACGGGACCGTGCGCGCCTTCGCGATCCGCGGCAGGCAGCTGTTCCTGGGCGGCGATTTCCTGAACGTCACCGGTCCCGCCGGCGCCCCGGTAGCGCGCTCACGGCTTGCCTGCTTCGACCTGGACTCGGGCCTTGCCGACGGAACCTGGAATCCCGCCGCCAGCGGTCCCGTGCATGCGCTGGCCGTGTGCGGTTCCTCTCTGGCGGTCGGCGGGCTCTTCGCCACCGTGGCGGGCGCGACCAGGACCAACGTGGCCCTGGTGTCGGCCGACTCGGTGACCGTGTCCGCCTGGGCCTGGAACGCAACGGGCGGGATGGTCAGCGCCTTCTCGGCCGAGGCGGGGATGCTCTACGCGGCCGGCGCGTTCACCTCGTTCGCGGGAACGGCCGGCCTGGGACGGCACGGATCCGCCCGGCTGGATGACGGCGGGGCGGGGACCTGGAGGCCGGTGGCCGACGCGGCGGCCTTTGCGTCCGCGGCGGCAGGCGGCCGCATCTGGACGGGTGGTTCCTTCGCGCAGCTCGGCGGCAAGTCCCGCTCGTCCATCGCGGCGGTGGCGCCCGACGGCACGGTGTGGTGACGGCGAGGGGCGCGAACGCGAACTCTACGCGCTCACCAGCCCGTTCGGGAGCGTCTTCATCACTGAATGAGGCCCCGGGGCACCGTCCCGCCCTTGTCCGCGAAGGCCTTGATCACGGCCTTGTGCAGGGCGATGTTCTGTTCCGCGCTGCCGTGCGGGCCGGCGTTGACGCCCAGCTCGGCGGCCAGGACCTTGCGGGCCGCCAGGCTGGAGTCCTTGCCCAGGAGCTTGAGCAGGTCCACGATGGAAACCCGCCAGTTGCCCCCGCCGTTCTTTGCCGCGGCCAGCTTGACGAGCGCGGCCTCCACGTCCACTCCCTTGAGGCTTCCCTCCACCGAACCGGCCGGGGCCGGCTTGCCGCGCACTTTGTCCGCCAGGTCATCGACTATCTGCATCGCGTGTTCCTTCCATTGAAGTCAGATGGCTGCTGACTCAATTCTGGGCCGCGCGGCGGCATTGTCAAGAGATGCCCAGCACCTCGTGGAAGGTGGCCGGTTCCGCCGAACCCGGCACGGGGACGGATTCTGAGAAGCCGAGAGACAGTCTGGAGCGGACGGGATCCACCGCGCCGGCGCTGGCCGCCACCAGGCTGGGCGCGCGCCTCTTGGCCCAGGGCTGGAGGGCAGAGGCCAGGTTCACCGTGCCGCCCAGGACGTCCGGACGGGCGTGCAGGGGATGGCCGAGCGGGCCCATCCAGACCGGGCCGCTGGCGATTGAAAAGCGCGTCGGCGCGGTGACGGCGGTCCTGGCCTCGAAGATGGCCATGAAGGCGCGCTCGCGGTGGCGCTCGCCGACGAAGACGCACAGGAGCTCGTCGCCTATGCACTTGATGGGCAGGCCGTCGCGGGCGAGCATGTGCTCGGTGACGGGATAGAACCAGGTGTTGAGCGCTATGGCCAGGTCCGCCGGCGGGAGGGCCATGGCCAGGTCGCTGAAGTTCTCCATGTCCGCGAACACCACGCTGGCCTCCACGGTGCGCTTCTCGCGCCACCTGGAGCACAGGAGCGTGTCCACGGAAGCGCCGAGCAGCTCGGACAGGGCGGGAAGCATGGCGATGTCCGGGGCGTTCTCGCCCCGTTCCCATTTGGACACGGCCTGGGGGCTCACCTGCAGGGCCGAGGCCAGGTCGTTCTGGGTGAAGCCCAGCCGCGTGCGGTAGGTCTTGATCACGTTCCCCAAATCCTCGAGCAGCATGTCCGCCTCCTTGTTCTCCGTGGACAAGGATAGCACGCGGGCAGGACGGGCGGTATGGCGGTATCGTGGAGAGGATTCCCCGGATGGTTGCGCGCCAGGGATCGAAGCGGGCAGCCCGCACCGCAGGCGTCGCGGCGGCGCCCGCGTCGCTGCGGCGCCGAGGAGCGTACTACCCGCGGAGAGCCCGACGGCATCGCGGCGCACGGGCGGCGCGATGCCGGGGCGCCCGAGATAAAGTGAACAATGCATCACTGGAGCGGCGACCGGGAAGGAAGGTCGCGGGGACGGTCCGGCCGCTACGGCTGCGCGACGGAGTGCCCGCGGGCCGCCCCGGACGATCACCGGGCCAGCCGGGGAACCTGCCCTTGATTTTGTTGACAAGTACCTGTATCCTGTCACGGCCCGGTTGCCGTCCGTCCCGTCAATGGAAGGAAGGCGGCCGGACGAATTCCGACGCGCAAGCAGAAAGCCAGGAGGGATCGATGAGCCTCAATATCGTGGTGCTCGTCAAGCAGGTGCCGGACACCAAGAACGTGACCGGGAAAGCCATGAAGGACGACGGAACCGTGAACCGCGCCGCGTTGCCGGCCATCTTCAATCCGGAGGACCTGCACGCCCTGGAAGCGGCGCTCACGGTCAAGGACCGGAATCCCGGCACGCGCGTCAACGTGATCACCATGGGCCCGCCCAGCGCCGCCCAGGTGCTCAAGGAAAGCCTCTACCGCGGGGCGGACTTCGTGGCGCTGATATCGGACCGCAAGTTCGCGGGCGCCGACACCCTGGCCACCTCCTACGCGCTCAAGTGCGCCATCGAGAAGATAGGCGGCGTGGACCTGGTGTTCTGCGGCAGGCAGGCCATCGACGGCGACACCGCCCAGGTGGGCCCGCAGACCGCCGAGAAGCTGGGCATGAACCAGGTGACCTGCGTGAGCGCCTTCGGCGCCGAAACGAACGCGGTGGACGCGAAGAAGCGTACCATCACGGCCCGCCGCTCCATCGAGGGCGGCTACGAGGTGGTCAGGACCAAGATGCCTGCCCTGCTGACCTTCACCGACGAGGGCTTCTCGCCCCGGCCGCCCTCCGCCCGCCGCGTCATGGCCTACAAGAACGCGGTTGCCGCCGCCACCAACGACGCCAGCTACGACGAGTGCTACATGAACGCCAGCGCCTGCAAGGACGACGAGATCATCGTGCTCTGGGACATCGCGTCCATCAAGGCCGACCCCGAGTCCTGCGGCCTGGCCGGCTCGCCCACCAAGGTCAAGAAGATCGACTCGGTGGTGCTGACCGCCCAGGACATACGCATGATCGACAACACGGAGGAGGGCATCGCCCGCCTCGTCCACGAACTGATCGCCGACCATACCATCGGCTGAGCCCGTACAGGAGAAACGCATGGACAGCAAGAACAACGTCATGGTGTTCATCCAGCAGGATGACGGGGCGATAGCCGACGTGAGCGTGGAACTCCTCTGCAAGGCCCGCGAGCTGGCCGACCGCCTGGGAGTCGGCGTGGAAGGCGCGCTGGCCGGCTCCGGCATGGAGGCCCGGGCCAAGGAGCTCCTGGCCTGGGGCGTGGACCGGATCAACCTGGTCAGCCACGACGCGCTGGCCCACTACGCGCCGCTGCCGTACACCAAGGTGATGACGGACCTGATCCGCGAGCGCGAGCCGCAGATCGTGCTCTACGGGGCGACCACCACCGGCCGCGACCTGGGACCGCGCATCGCCAGCGCGCTCAAGGTGGGCCTGACCGCCGACTGCACCGACCTGCAGATCGGCGACCACGAGCTGCAGGGCAAGCTGTACAAGGACATCCTGTACCAGATCCGCCCGGCCTTCGGCGGCAACATCATCGCCACCATCGTCTCGCCGGAGAAGAAGCCCCAGATGGCCACGGTGCGCGAGGGCGTGATGAAGCTCACGCCCAAGAAGCCCGGCCACAAGGGCGTGGTCGTGGAGACCAAGGCCCAGATAGGCCCCGAGCTCCTGCAGACCGAGCTCCTCGAGTGCGTCAAGGAAGCCAGGACCGTAAACCTCAAGGGCGCGCAGATCATCGTGTCCGGCGGCATCGGGGCGGGGAGCAAGGAAAACTTCGACCTGATCGCCAAGCTGGCCCACGCCCTGGGCGCCGAACTGGGCGCGAGCCGCGCCGCGGTGGACGCCGGCTGGGTGGACAAGGCGCACCAGGTGGGGCAGACCGGCACCACGGTCCGGCCCAAGCTGTACATAGCCTGCGGCATCTCCGGCTCCATCCAGCACCGGGCGGGCATGGCTGAGTCCTCGCGCATCATCGCCATCAACACCGACCCGCACGCGCCCATTTTCCAGATCGCGCACTACGGCATCGTCGGGGACCTGAAAGAGGTCATCCCGGCGTTCATCAAGGCCTACAAGAACAAGGCATAGGGGGAGATCGATGGATAACTTTCTGACGGACAACGAGGACCTCCTGTTCCACCTGGAGGCCCTGGACCTCGACTGGATCATCCGGCTCTACGAGGACGAGTTCGCGGAGGCCGGGGTCTACCCGCACGCCCCCAAGGACGTCGCCGACGCCAAGGACAGCTACCGCCGCGTGCTGGAGATCATCGGGCAGATAGCCGCCGAGTACATGGCCCCCTACGCCGCCGAGGTGGACGCCACGGGCGTCGAGCTCAGGGACGGCGAGGTGGTCTTCGCGCCGGCCACCGCCCGCGCCTGGGACATGATGCGCAAG
>JAKLIU010000129.1 GCA_022709445.1 Spirochaetota bacterium
GGACCGTCCTGTCCTCGTCCATGGGCGTGGCGCTCTACCCCAACGACGGGAACGACGCGCCCGAGCTGGTGCGCAACGCCGAGACCGCGCTCTACATGGCCAAGGAATCCGGCCGCGACCGGTACCGCCTCTTCGACGCCACGCTCAACGGGCAGCTCCTGGAGCGGCAGCGCATCGAGGGGGACCTGGCCATCTCGATAGAGGAGAACCGTTTCGAACCGTACTTCCAGCCCAAGGTGGACGCGCGCGGGTTCATCGTGGGGGCGGAGGCGCTGATCCGCTGGCGCCACCCCGGCGGGGAGATCAAGAGCCCGGGGTTCTTCATCGACGTGGCCGAGAAGAGCGGCGCCATCGACCGGATAGGCGGGCTGATCCTGCGCTGCACCTGCGAGATGGCCACGTCCTGGCACGCGCAGGGCCTGCCGCAGCTGCCCATCTCGGTCAACCTGTCCACCCGCCAGTTCGGGCGGGACGACCTGCTGGACGAGATACGCTCGGCGCTCGCGGGCACGGGCATGGACCCGCGCCTGATAGAATTCGAGATCACCGAGAGCGGGATCATGGAGAACGAGCGGGAGGGCATACGCAAGCTGCTCATGCTCAAGGAGCTGGGCACGGCCGTCTCGATAGACGACTTCGGCACCGGCTACTCGTCGTTCTCCAAGCTCAAGGACTACCCCATCGACACCGTCAAGATCGACAAGTCCTTCGTGGACCCGCTGCCCGACGACCGCAAGGCCATGATCATCGCCTCGGCGATCGTCGACCTGGCTCACACGCTCAGCTTCATGGTGGTGGCCGAGGGCGTGGAACACGAGCGGCAGCTCCAGTTCCTCAACACCATTTTCTGCGATACGTTCCAGGGCTACCTGTTCTCCAAGCCCGTGCCGGAACGCGAATTCAAGGCGATGCTCGCCTCGGGCAAGTCGCTGGCCGCGCGCACCGCGGCGACCTGATACCGGATGCAACGCAGGGAGGCGCACTCATGGATGAGATCCTGAACCAAGGGCTGGAGCTGGTCCGGTCCGTGCAATCGATCGCGAGCCCCGGGCTCACCGTCGCCATGAAGGCGCTCACGCTGGCGGGGTCGGAATACTTCTACCTGCTGGTGCTGCCGGTTCTGTTCTGGTGCATGGACGAGCGCTTCGGGCTGAGGTTCGGACTGGTGCTCCTGTTTTCCACCTTCGTCAACCTGTCGCTCAAGAACGCCCTGGCGCAGCCGCGGCCCTTCAACCTGGATCCGTCCGTGGGCATGGCGCACGAGGCCACCTACGGCTTCCCGTCCAACCACGCGCAGGGCTCGGCAGCGTTCTGGACGCTCCTGGCGCCGCGCATCGGGAAACCATGGGGCCTGGCGCTGGCCATCCTGGTGCCGCTGGCCGTCGGTTTCACCCGCATCTACCTGGGCGTCCATTTCCCCACGGACCTGCTCGGGGGCTGGGCGCTGGGCTGGGGCATCGCGCTGGGCTGGCTGGCGCTGGGACGGCGCATCGGGAATTTCCTCGCGGCGGTACCGCTGCGCTTCAAGGTGATCATCGCCGCCGTGGTCGCCCTGGGCATGAACGCCCTCAACATGCGGGACACGAGCATTCCCGGGGTGTTCTTCGGCACCGCGGTGGGCGCGGCCTTCATGTTCGAGCGGATCGGCTTCGACGCGAGCGAGGGGCGCCTGGCGCGCAAGCTGGCGAGGTTCGCCCTGGGCGCGGCGGGATTGTGCCTGATCTACTTCGGGGGGAAGCTCCTCTCCCCGCCGGAAGGCGAGGCGCTCCACGCGCTGGCCCGGTTCGTGCGGTACGCCCTGGTCGGGGCCTGGGTCTCGCTCGGCGCGCCATGGCTGTTCCTGAAGACCGGCCTGGGCAAGAAACGCGAGACGGCCGGCTGAGGCCCGGCGACCGGCGCGTCGTTCAGGGCAGGGTCGCCATGGTGTACGCGCCGTCCGATAGCCGGAAAATCGAACCGGCGCCCTCGCTGGCGTACACGCGGTTCTCCGCGTCGATGAAAATCGCCTCCACCCCGGGCAGGGACTCGGCGAGCGCCATGCCCCGTTCCAGCCCCAGGGCGAAGAGCGTGGTGGACAGGCCGTCCGCATCTATGGAAGACTCCGCGATCACCGTCACCGAAACCAGCCCGTTGCGGACCGGGTAGCCGGTCGCTGGATCGAGGATGTGGTGGTAGTGCACCCCGTCCTCGCCGACGAAATACCGCTCGTAGATGCCGCTGGTCACGACGGTGGTGCCGCCCGGCAGCTCCGCGATGCCGATGTAGGATCCGCGATCGTCGGACGGGTCCTGCACCCCGACGCGCCAGGGCGTGCCGTCGGCCTTCTTCCCCAGCACCATGATATTGCCGCCCAGGTCTATGACCGCCGCCTTCACCCCGCGTTCCAGGAGTATCCGTCCCACCTCGTCGGCCGCGTAGCCCTTGGCTATGGCTCCCAGGTCCAGGAGCATGCCGGCGCGCGGCAGGTACACGGTGGAGGCCGCCCCGTCGATCCTGACTGAGCCGGCCCCGACCAGGGGCAACGCGGCCTGGAGCTCGGACACCGAGGGTATGCGCTCGCCGTCCATGCCTATGTTCCACAGCTTGACCACGGGACCGATGGTCGGGTCGAAGGCGCCGCCCGAGAGCGTCCAGTAGTAAAGGGCCTTGCCGAGCACGAACAGGACATCCGCGGGCACCTTGACGGGGCCCGAGCCCGCGGCGGCGTTCACGGCGGCGACCGTCGTGCCCGCCTTGTTGGCGCTCATCCGGTCCTCTATCTCGCGCAGCCTGGCGAAGGCCGCGTCCAGGGCCGCCTCCGATCCGCCGTCCAGGAGGCGGAGGGTGCAGACCGTGCCCAGGACCAGGTCGCTGCGTTCAATCGGATCGCCCCTGGCAGTGCGCGGCGCAGGAGGCGCGCAGGAGGCGGAAGCCGCCACGGCAAGGCCGAGGACGGTCGCGATGATGGATCGGGCGGTCGATGACGTGGACATGGTTTCCTCCGTGCGCCCACGGGCGCTACAGGTAGTGGTTCTTCTCGTGGCCGATGGTGGTGGGTTCGCCGTGTCCCGGCCAGACCCGGGTGGCATCGGGCAGGCGGCAGAGCCGCTCCCGGATGGACCGCAGCAGGGAAGACTCGTCGGAATCGAAGTTGTCGGTACGGCCGCGGCCGTCGCGGAACAGGGTGTCGCCGGAAATGAGCGCGGTGCCGCCCTCGGCCAGCAGGCAGGAGCCGCCCGGGGTGTGGCCGGGCGTATGGATCGCAGTCACGTCGGTGCCGGGGAACCTGAAGCCGTCGGCGTAGAGGACGTCGGCATCGGGGATGGGCGTCCAGAAACTCCTGAAGAAACCCATGGCCCTGATGCCCGTGAAAACCCGGCGGTTGGTTGCCTCCGCCGCCTCCCCGAAATACCCGCGGTCGCCTTCGGGGGCGTAGATCCTGCAGGAGAGCCCGCGCTTGCGGAGCCCTTCCACGACGGGGACGATCGCGGCCACGTGGTCCAGGTGCCCGTGGGTGCACACCACGTGCGCTTCGGTCGCCCCAGTCCGGGCGATGCAGCCGTCCAGCTCCGCCAGGATGCGGCCGGCCTCCGCGCCGGGATCCACCACCACCAGGGGGGAGCCCGCGCGTTCGATGATATAGACGTTCTCCCCTATCGGGCCTACACTCAGCTGGCGTACCATGGGACGCTATACTAACGGCCGTCGCGGGCCATGACAAGCGGAGCTCACGATGTTCGCACCGGTCTATGCGGCCCTCTTCGCGGCCATCCTGTTCTACGCGGTGCTGCCGGTCATAGGCGGCATCGTGGTGCGCCGCCAGTGGCGCGTCTTCCGGGCCGCCCTCATGGCTTCTCTGGAGCTGCCGGAGCTGCGCTACGGGATGCGCGAGGCGGACGGAACGAGCGCGCCCGGTCCGGTACCCGCACCGCACAGGGTGCGTTTCACCGGACGCGTGGACGCGCTGGGCGGCGACGACGAGCTGTGGATACGCTCGGAATCCGTCACCGCGGCGGTGCAGGTGGGCAAGGCCCGCGTGTTCACGCTCGCCGGCGGCGCGGCTCCCGACGGCATGACCCGCTTGCACTGGTCTTCCATACGCTCCGTCGCCCCCGGCACCCGGGCCCTGGTCGCCGGTCGCGCCCGCCGGGCCGACGGCAAGACGGTCATCGGCTCCGCCGACGAACCGCCGCTGGTGCTGCTCCACGACGGGGACGACGCATCCATGCCGGAGCGCGCGATCCGGGCGGGCAGGCACTCCAACGAGTACTGGAACCCGCTCACCCAGGTGTCGCTGGCGATGGGCGTGCTGGCCATGAGCGGCATCGTCTCCGTCTCGCTGTCCGGCGGCGCCCCGGCCATGGTGACCGCGGTCATACTGACCGCCGCGTTCTCGCCGCTCCTGCCGCTCCTGCCCCCGGGCCTGCTCCTGTTCTTCGCCTACCGCTTCTGGTGGAAACGGGGCTGGGAGTGCCGCGCGCGGAGGGACCTGGCCCTCCTGAGGCGCGAGGAACGGGCCCACCGGGCCTGGCGCTTCCGTTCCATCCTGTGGACCGGGGCGGCGGCGCTGTCGTTCGTCGCCGCCTTCACGATCAACGCCTGGCTGGCGATCGCGGCCTTCAGGATTCTCCTGTGAACTCCCCGTCGTCGCCACCGCCGTCCCCGGCCGACGGGCCGCCCGATTCCTGGCCCGGCTCCGGCGCGGCCTCGCCCTTCTTGCGGGCGCGGTTGGCCACCAGGGTACGGCCCTTGAACTCGTAGCCGTCGAGCGCGGCGATGGCGGCCTCCTCGGCCTCGGGGGCAACCTCTATGAAGCTGTAGTTGTCCATGGTCCGCACGTCGCCCACCAGATCCTCGCCCACGCCGGGAGCCACGTCGAGCAGGGCGATCGCCACGCGCGCGTAGAAGCGCTGTCGCCGGCCCGCGTTCACGAACAGGACGACGCCCTCGCCCGTGTACTTGTGCTCCCGCGGCTTGGCCGGCGCCTGGTCCTGGGCGGATCCGGCACCGTCGTCGCGGCCCGCGGGCCGCTCCTGCCGGGCGGGCCTGTCCTGCTTCTGCCCGCGTTCCCCGCCGCGGACCGGCTGGTTGTCTTGCTGCCGCTTGCCGGCGTCGTTCCTGCCGCCATCCCGTCGCGGCCCGGGTTCCTGTCCCCGCGGACGTCCCTTGCCGACGGCCTGGCCCTGCCGGTTCCCGTTCCCGACCGCTGCCCCGGACGCCCGGAGCAGGAGGACGGCGGCGACATACGAGCGCAGGTTGAAGGGGACGCGCTTCCTGAAGATGGCGCGGCACTCGTGAAGCCGGTCGACGTCGGCCGCGCCGCGCAGCTCTTCGAGGGCGGCGTCCACGGCCGCGATGAAGGCAGTCTCGCTGAACGATGGATTGTTCCTGTTGGAAGGCACGTGTAACTCCTTGAAATCCGTTGAAGGTCCATTCAACCAAAAAGCGGCCGTTTCCTCAAGCTCCGCGCACCGTGCCTTGAACCGCCGGGCGGCCTCGGGTACAGTAGGGGGGATGAAGCACTTCCCGCTGGTCATACTACTGCTGTCCGGGACTCTCGTCCATGCGCAATCCGCGGGAACCGGGACGTCCGCCGTGCCCGCCCCGCCGCCGGCCGCCGGGCAGGTGCCGGGCGATCCGGGAGAACTCCTGGGTATGACCCCCGCCCAGGCGTTCATGCGGTTCGGCGCGCCGGACCGGGTGTTCGCAGTCCGGGGGGCGGAGCCCTGGCAGGATGACGTGGTCTTCGAGTACTCCGGCGGCTTCTCCCTTTTCCTCTGCCTGGACCGCGTCTGGCAGGTAAGGCTGGCGGAACCGTACGCGGCGCCCGTGATGGGTTTCAGCCTGGGAGCCAGCGTGGAACGGGCCGTCTCGGTCTTCGGCGTGCCCGAGCTGCTGGAAGCGGCATCCTGGGAATGGACCCTGCCCGGGTCGGCCTGGCCCGTGCGCCTGCGCGGCAACGGCGACGCGGCCGGCGCCATACG
>JAKLIU010000013.1 GCA_022709445.1 Spirochaetota bacterium
CCGGTCTTGATCCTGCCCCTGCGCCTGGTGAAGTCATCCCAGATCGACGGTCCCTTGCCGTCCGCGTCGGGCGAGCCCTCCACCTGGAAGGCGGCCGTGGCGGCCCCGAACAGGAATCCGTCGGGAAAGGGCCGCAGCCCCGCGTCGTCCCGCATGTCTCCTCCTTGCCATCCCATCCAGGAAACTCTACACTCAGTTTGAGTTTCCGGCAATCCCGATTCCCGCTCCCGCGGCGCTTGACCGCGGGGGAAGCGGGGGCTACCATCGCCGGACCGGGAGGGAGGGGCAGGCCATGACGGCGATCGACAGGATCAAGGAAGCGGCGATACTGGAGTTCGACGACAAGGGTCCCCGCTTCACCATGGACGACCTGTCCCGGCGCCTGGGCATGAGCAAGAAGACCGTCTACGAACTGGTGGGTGACAAGGAACGCCTGTTCGGGATGCTGGTGGAGGACGCCTGGGCGAGCATCAAGCGCCAGGAGGCCGCGGTGGCCGCTGATCCCGGCCTGGGGCCGGTGGAGAAATTCCGCCGCGTGGTGGGCATCATGCCCAGCCTGGGAGCGGCCCTGGACTACGGCAAGGTGAGGGAGCTGGAAGAGCTCTATCCGGACGTGCGCCGGCGCATGGAGCGCCACCTGGAGTCGGACTGGGACGTCACCCTGGGCCTGTACGACGACGCGGTGCGCGAAGGCAGCCTGCGCCGGGTGGACGGGCAGCTGCTCCGACTGGTCCTGTACTCCGCCATGGAACGGCTCCTGGACGGCGAGTACCTCGAGGCGTCGGGGAAGGGCTACGCGGAGGCGATGGACGGGGTCCTGGACATGCTGGTCGAGGGACTCAGATCCTGAACTTGTCCGTCGCCTCCTTCACCTCCCGGATGAGGGCGGAGTTGCGCAGGCTCAGCTCCATGGTGCCGGAAATGGCCTCGTTGATCTCCTTGGTGCCCCGCGTGATTTCCTCGTTGTTCTGGACCACCACCGTGTTCACGTTTCGCAGGCGCTCCACCTGCTCCAGTATGGATTGGTTGCCCGCGGCTATCTCGTCCGAGCCGGAGGAGATCTCCCGGGTGATGTCCTTGAGCCTGACCAGTCCCTCCAGCACCTGGCGGCCGCCGGTCTTCTGCTCGGCCATGGCGTTGCGCATGGAGCCGATGGCCTCCCCCAGCCCCGTGGAGCGCTGGAGTATGGATGCGAAGGAGGTGACCGCGTCCGAGGCCGCGCCGCGGACCGACTCGATGGCCTCGGAGACGCGCCCGAGGTCCGCCGATATGTCCTTGGCCTGGGAGGTCGACTGCTCCGCGAGCTTGCGGATCTCATCGGCGACCACGGCGAAGCCCTTGCCCGCGTCGCCCGCGTGCGCGGCCTCTATGGCCGCGTTCATGGCCAGCAGGTTGGTGCGGTCCGCTATCTCCGTGATCAGCACGGCCGCCTCCCCGAGGTTCTCCGAGTAGCGCACGATGGAGGCGACCGCGTCGCCCACGTCGTCTATCCTGGTCTTGCCCTCCACGCCCTCAGCCGCCAGGCGGTCCGAGGCGTGCGCGGCGGCCTCCACGTTGGAGGCGACCGATTCCACGCTGGCGATGATCTGCTCGACCGAGGCCGAGGACTGGGTCACCACCGTCGCCTGGGCGGAGATCATGGTCGAGAGCGCGTCCACGTTCCTGGCCAGCTCCTCGATGGCTGCCGACACCTCGTGCACGGCCGCGGACTGCTCGTCCAGCTGGCCCTTGGTGTTGGCTATGTTGCTGTTGATCTGTATGACCGCCGCCCCGGTCTCCTCCATGGTGGAGGAAAGCCCCTGGCCGGTCTGCTGAAGCGCTTCCAGCTTGTCCTTGACCACGCCCACCAGGCAGCCCAGGTCCTCCACCAGGCCGTCGACGCAGGCGGATATGCGCCCCAGCTCGCCGCCCCCGGCGTCCACCTTGCCGACCGTGAAGTCGCCAGAGCCCACCGTCTCCACCGCGCCCACCAGCTTGCCCAGGGGCCTGGTGATGGAGCGCACCATCAGGGCGACGAACACCAGCGTGAAGCCCAGCATGGCCAGGGCGACCAGGCTCACCGCCGTCACGGCCCCGCTTGCGGCTTCCCGTCCGGCTCCGGCGATGGCGTCCGTGCGTTCCTTGATCAGGTCCCCCAGCTTGATGAGGTGCGCGTCGAAGGCGCTGAAGCGGAGCGCCAGCACCTGGAAGCGGTCGCCGGCGTCGTCGCTGCCGGACTCCAGGGCCGAGACGGCGGCGGTGGCCGCCTCGGAAAAGACGGAAAACGCTATCTGCAGGTCGTTGAGCACCTCGTTCATGTCGGCGTCCGTGGGCCAGAGCACCAGCTTGGTCAGGGAGAAGCGGCTGGCCTCCACGGAATTGTTGAAGGCGGCCAGCATGCCGGGCAGGGACTCGGAACGGGTCTGGGTCGCCTCCTGCACGCGGTACAGGGCCACCCAGGTCGACGATGCCTTGCGGGCCAGGTCGGCGTTGGCGAGGATCAGGGCCGAGTTGTCCGCCATCTGCGCCACCGTCCCGGACAGGCCGGAGAGGGTGTTCCGCGAGACGAGCAGGTTGGCACCGAGCGCGCCGGTGACCACCACGGAGAGGATGACCAGCTTGGCCAGGATGCTGAGCCGGGACAGGATCTTGAACCGCATACGTCCTCCGGGCGGGGTAGTGCCTCAAGTATGACAGCTATCCGGGCCCCGTCAAGTTTCAAATGCCGCGGACCCGTTCCATCATGACAAAAAAAGATAGATAAGTGCGCGGCCGCGTGCGATACTTGCAGGGTCGGCCAAGCGGCGGCGGGAGGAATCCGGATGGAAGAAGGATCAGACATGGGCGCATCGCTCGGGACGCTCGGCCGTCGGTCCCAGGAATTCAGGGAGATCCACCGGGACCTCTCGGACCACCTCTGGTCCCTGACGACGGAATCCGGCCTGACGGCCGACTTCTTCGCCGAGACCCTGGCCGCCAACTCGGCGAACCTGGAGGCCATACGCTCGGTCAACAGGGAGCTGGAGGCGCTGGACGGGAGCGCCGCCGGGATATCGGAGGCGGCCGCCAGCGCCGTGTCCAAGCTGGACCTGGCGGCGGCCTCGTCGCGGGCCGCGCAGGAGGCCATAGAGTCCGGCGACCACGCCCTCGCCGAGATGGACGAGCGCTTCCGCGGCTTCATGGGCCTGTTCGCCCACCTGGCTGAGGCGGTGGACCGGATCGACGGCACGCTCAAGGCCATAGACGAGATATCCGAACTGACCAACCTGCTCTCCCTCAACGCCGCCATCGAGGCGGCCCGGGCCGGCGTGCACGGCAAGGGCTTCAAGGTGGTCGCCGGCGAGGTGAAGAACCTGGCGGAGAAGAGCCGGGACCTGACGGACAAGGCCACGCGCATCCTGGCCGAGCTCAAGACGGGCATGGAGGGGAGCCGCTCGGGGCTGGAGTCGTTCCGCTCCGGCAAGGACGAGCTGACCCGCAGGATGCAGGCCTCCCTCCGGGAACAGCGGGAGGGCACCTCCGCCATCGGGGGCGCGGTCGGCGACATGCGGGAGATGAGCGACTCGCTCAAGACCCAGTCCGAGAGCGCCGCCCACATCGCCGCATCCATGGCCGGCTTCACCGAGGCGGTGAACCTGCTGACGGAGAGCTCCGAGCTGATCAAGGGCAACCTGCGCAGGCAGAAGGACTCGGCGGCGGCGGTGCTCCGGACGGGCAGCCTGCTCAAGGGTTCCATCAGCGAGATGACGAGGGCCGTCGCCAGCCTGGTCGGCGGGGAGGCCGCGGAGGCCGTCATCACCATCGGCCACGACGTGACCTATCCGCCGTGGGTGCACATCGCCGGCGGGCGCTCGGCGGGCATCGCCATCGAGGTGGCCAGGCACCTGGTCGGCGCGGAGGGCCTGGTCCCCGAGTTCAGGCCCGGGCAGTTCGCGGACGCGCTGGAGGACCTCTTCGCCGGCAAGGTGAGGATACTGGCCAACGTCGGCTGGCCGAACGCCTATTTCGACGACAAGCCCATCATCCCCACCGTCCCCTTCACCAGCTTCAAGCCCGTGATCTTCGGCCACGCGCGGCGGGCGGGAGCCCTGGGATCCATGGCGGACCTGGCGGGGAAGCGCGTCGCGGCCCAGCGCGGATCCTACGTGATGGGCTGCCTCAAGGACCGGGGCTGCGAGATCGTCGTCACGGACAACGACCTGGAGGCCTTCGCGGCGGTGATCTGGCAGCGGGCCGACTACGCCATCACCGAACGCCTGGTGGGGGCCTTCCTGTCCCGCGAGTACTTCTCCGGCATGCTGGTCCCGGTCCTGGACGCGGGCGGCAGCCTGAGCGTCGTGTTCATCCTGGGCAAGTCCGATACCGCGCTCCGCGACCGGATGGACGCCCTGATCAAGTCGCCGGGGACCAGGGCCCTGGTGGACGGGCTGGTGGCCAGGCACGCGGGCGAGGCGGGATGAGGCTGCCGGCCGCGCCCGTCGCCCTGATGGCCGCGTCGGCGGCCAGCCTCTTCCTGGGCTTCACGGTGCTGGGCGACGTGGTCGCCGGCTTCATACTCTACTACCTGGCCTGCTGCATCGGCCTGCCGCTGGCGGAACTCCTGGTCCTGCGCCGGCTGCGCCCGCGCGACCTGCCCCGCGCGCTCGGGCTGGGCAGGCTCACGCGCGGGAACCTGGCGCTGGGGCTGGCCGCGGGGACCGGCATGCTGGTCCTGATGCTGGCCGCCCTGGTCCTGCTCCGGGAACCGGTATTCGGGGACGGGACCATCATGGCCACGCTCGCGTCCTGGGGCGCGGGCGGGGACAGGCTGGTACCGGTCTTCCTGGTCATGGTGACCTTCAACGGGGTGGTGGAGGAGCTCTTCTGGCGGGGCTACCTGCACGAGCGGCTGTCCGGCCTGGGCAACCGCCTGCTGGCCAACGCCCTGCCCGCGGCCTGCTTCGGGCTGCAGCACGTATTCGTCGTGTCGTCCCTGGTGCGGGACCCGTGGATCACCGCGCTCTTCCTGGCGGGCATCACCGGTGCCGGGGCCGCGTGGGCCTTCCTCCGCGAGCGGAGCGGCAGCCTCTGGCCCAGCCTGCTGTCTCACGTGATGGTCACCGCCGGCTACATGGGCGCGTTCGGGCTCATGAGCCCCGCGGCCTGACCGCATCCGGCCGCTCGTCCTGCCAAACCTCGTCCAGCATGGCGCGCAGCTCGGCGAGCTCGGCTTCGTCCATTCCGTACTTCCTGATGTAGTCCTCGACCTCCGGGTGGATGCCCGCTCGCGGGTAGCCCTCGCCGCGTGCGGGACGACGCCCGGCGGGAAGGCCGCCCCTGGCCACCGCGTCAGAGAGAGCGCGTGACCGGGCCGAGATCCCGGCGGCCGACGCCGGCGGCCCATCCTCCGCCACCGGGCACTGGAGGTAGGTGAGCATGCGCAGCCAGGCGTTGGCCCGGGCGCGCCCCATGGAAGCCAGGCGGGAATGGGGAACCGGACTGCCCACGTGGAAGGCCACGTGCTTGCCGAAGCTGCCCAGGAACTCCCAGATCAGGTAGAGCAGCTTCATGGGGAAGATGTGGCGGCTGAGGGCGCCGAACAGGCGGGAAGACTCGCCTTCGATGAAGACGGGCACGAAGCTGGCCTTGGTCATCAAGCCCAGGGACAGGGCGATGCGGTCCCAGTGCTCGTCGGTGACGTAGCCCTTCTCCGGACGGTAGAGCCCTACCCTGCCCGCGGGGAAGACCAGGAGGCAATGCCCCGCGGCCAGCCAGGAACGGGCTTCCCCGATGGACCGGTAGTTGGCCTTGCTGCCCTTGGCCGCCGGGTTCGTGAAGATGTAATACTCCGCCAGCTCCTTGATGAACAGGAGCATCACGTTGACGAACACCTTGTAGTCCGGCCGCGCCAGCCTGAGCAGCCAGGTCAGGAGGATGCCTTCCAGCCCGCCCAGGGGATGGTTGGCCACCACGACCACCGGGCCTTCCGCGGGGATGCGCCGGAAGGCGGCCGGATCGTGGGAGTAGGAGATCCGCTCGCGCTCCACGAAGCGCTCCACGAAGGTGAAGCGGTCGGTGCCCGCGAGCCCGTCCCGCTCGTACAGCCTGGTGCGCACCCGCCGTATGCCCAGGAGCCGGTCCAGGAGCGGGCTCGCCAGGCCCAGGAGCTTGCCCAGGACGCCTTTCTTCCATATAGCGGCGACGCTGATCTCGGAAGGGGCGTGCCGCAGGGGCCGCTTCATGGCAGGCTCATTCCGGCGACTCCAGGGACTCCAGCTCCTCCGGCCCGGATCCGTCCGGGTCGGGAGGCGCGGACCGGGCTCCGTCCACCGGCTTGACCGATACGGAGTCCAGCAGGGCCGCCAGTTCCGCCTCCCGCGCCGGGTCCAGGGCGTCGAAGGTCATGCCGACCAGGCGGGCGCCTGCCTCCGGAGTGACGCGCCGCACGGTGGCGGACAGTTCCATGCGCCCCGATGAACCGTCCCGGCGCGGCAACGCCAGCCGCATCAGCAGCCGCTCGCCCGGGACATGGTCGCGTTCCGCGTAGAGCAGCATCCCGCGGAGGGAGAGGTCGCCGGCATAGCCGAGGAGCTCCCCGGCCGCGTCGAACACCTCCAGGTTGTAGAGGAGGAATTCCCGCCGCTGGCTGCGGCCGTACTTCTTCGTGCTCTCGTCGGGATCCACCTCGAAGCGCCTGACCACGCGCGCCAGCTCGAAGCCGGCCACCTTGAGGTAGGCGCCCAGCTGGGCCATGGTCTCGGCGGTCTCCCATGCGTGGTCGGCGCGTTCTGAAGCGACCGTCGCCAGCGATTCCAGCCTCGAGGAGTCCTCGCCCTGCCTGGCGATGAGCTCGTCGATGCGCCGTATGGCCAGGGCCGCCGCCTTGGTGCCTTCCAGGGACGCGCCCGAGGCCTCCAGCAAGGCCGAGAAGGTCTGCCCGAAGCGCTCCAGGCTCCGTTCCACGGAAGACATGCCCGCGGAGATGCCTTCCAGCGACTGCTTGAGCCCTCCCATGCGCCCGGCGAAGTCCCCGGCCCGGGCGCTCGAGCCGGTCGCCACCCTGGCGGATTCCGCTATGCCCCCGGCGGCGGCGGACAGGTCGGCCCCGATGCGGCCTATGGTTTCGCGGCTGGTCTCCGCCAGCGCGCGCACTTCCCCCGCGACCACCGCGAAGCCCCTGCCCGCCGCCCCCGCCCGGGCCGCCTCGATGGACGCGTTGATGGCCAGGGTGGACATGCGCTCCGTGATGTCCAGGAGGGACTGCAGCGACGAGGCCATGCGCGCGGCGTCTCCCGCGGCCCCGACGCTCACCTTCTCCAGGGACGACAGGCCCTCGCGCATGGACAGGGCGCCGGCCACGGCCTCCTCCACCCCGGCCGCCCCGAGCCTGGCGGCGGCGCCGGCCTCCGCCACCTCGGACTCGAGCGTCCTGAAGGCGGCGAGGCTCTCGGCTGCGCCGGCGGACCGCTCCGCCACCGAGCGGGCCTCGCCCTCCAGCCGGGAGGCCAGTTCCGCGACCGCACCCCCGGTGGACCGCAGTTCGGCCACCAGGCCCTTCACCCGTCCGGAAGAATCCACCACCGCGTCGCGCAGGGTGCGGGAGCGCTCGGACAGCTGCCGCGAGGAAAAGCCTATGTCGGTGGAGAACAGGTCGAACTTGCGGGCGGAGGCCTTGATCCAGAGCACGTTGCGGTTGAGCCGTTCCAGGGCGCCGTTGAGGGCCTGCCCGATGAGGCCGGAACCCCGCCCGTCCAGCCGGGGACGCAGGTCCGACCGCTCCTCCGAGATACCGGACAGGAGCCGCGCCGCGTCGCGCGAGGGCCGTTCCGCGGCCCGGAGCGCCATCGTCCCCGCCAGCCAGCCAACGGCCAGGGCAAGGGCGCCCGAGACCAGGGATGCCAGCCTGGCTCCCGGGCCTGGCGCTGGCGGACCCGCCTGGAGCGCGAGCAGGAGAGCAGCCCCCGCGCAGGCCGACGCGAGGCATGAAATGAAAACCAGGGCGATGGGACTGATGCGCGAGTGCATGGTACCGAGTATAGGCGATCGGCGCGGGCTTTGCAGGCCCGGAGCCCGGAATCAGCCGACCGCCGCCCCGCCCGGCGCGGGCAAGGGCACGGAAATCTCCCAGGTGGTGCCGGTCCCCGGACGGACCGCGGCGACCGCCCCCAGCTGGACGGCCAGTATTCCGATCAGCTCCGAGCCCAGCCCGGCGCCGGACAGCCCGTCCCAGCCGCGGCCGTCGTCCCCCAGCTCCAGTTCCAGCAGCTCGTGTCCGTCCCCGCGCTTGAGCCGCCCCGAGTAGCGCAGCGTGCGCGGCCCGGTCCCGGTCCACGCGTGCACCGCGCTGTTCATGACCATCTCGTTGACCATCAGCCCCAGGGGCACGGCCAGGTCCAGGGGCAACGGGATGCCCTTGTGCGGCAGATCGGCCTCGACGGCCACCCCCGCAGACCCGAAGGTGGCCAGGGCGTTGGCGACGATGTCGTCCAGGAACCTGCCCAGGTCGATGGAGGCCGCCCCGGGGCCGAGCGCCGGGTCGAATGCGTGCTCGTGGACCGAGGCGATGCTCTGGATGCGGTTGAGCGTTTCCCCGAGCCGCAGGCGGGTTCGCTCATCCTCCTCGGAGCCCATCTGCAGGCGCACCAGCCCGGCCAGCACGGCCAGGTTGTTCTTGACCCGGTGGTGGTTCTCCCGCAGGAGCGCGTCCTTCTCGGCGACGCTGGCCGCCAGGGCCTTGCGCAGCTCGGAGAGCTTGATCACCCCGTCGGTCAGCGCGAAGCTCATGGCCAGGGCCAGGGCCACGTAGGCCGTCTCCGTGAGATAGAGCGAGCGGAACATCCCGGCGGACACGGCCGCGTCGTAGAGGATCCCGGCCACCAGGGCGCCCAGCCCCAGGGCCATGAAGCCGGCCATGCGCCGCTCCCCTCGGAGCGCCAGCCGGCGCGCGTACGCGGCCGCCAGCGCCAGCCCGGCCACCACGAAGCCCAGCACCAGGGCGAGCACGGGCCCGGCGTCGCCGTCCACCAGGAAGACGGTCGCGCCCATCGGCAGTTCGTGCGGCACCATGCCCCGGACCGCCAGGTACGTGCCGGCGTGGGGGGCGAAGGCGCGGTACGCGCTCAGCGCCAGGTAGAGGGCCTGGTACACCCTGACGGCGGGTCCCGGCTTTTCCCCCGAGTATCCGGCCACGAACTCCAGGAGCGTGAAGAAGAAGAGATTGGCGGAGAAGGCCTGCAGCCTGATCAGGAAGAAATACGTCTCCATGGACGCGGTGCCGTATTCCAGCAGGGTCAGGAGGTCATAGCAGAATATGGCCAGCACGTTGCCGAGGAAGTATACCTCATGGCGCGGCCAGCCGCTGTGGGCCGCGATCTGCAGGTGGATGAAAAAAATGAAGGCGAGTATGCCGAACAGGACGCCGAAATGCATGGAAACGCTCATCCCGGTCCTCCGTGCCGCTCTGGCCGGCACCTGAAAGGATAGGATGCCCGGATCGCGCCGTCAAACAGGGGTAGGCGGGAACGAGGACGCGAGCGGCCGGGACGTGGGAGGCCGGGACTCAGGACACGAAGGCCCCGAAGGCGTGGATCCTGCGCTCGTAGGTCTCCAGGAGCTTCCATTCTATGGCCGGGATGCGCTCGAGGGCGGCGGAAGGCAGGGCAAAGGCCTCCACCTCGGTTTCAGCGACCGCGGAGCTGACGCTGGACGAGCGCAGGAGGATGCCTTCCTCCCCGAAGATGCCGCCCGGCCCCACGCGGTCCACCGGGGCCTCGGCGATGAAGACGGCCAGAGAACCCTCGTGCACCAGGCAGAGCTCCGCGGGATCCGGCTCGATGCGGTCGCCGGGGTGCAGGCTGAAGCGCCGTATCGCGCGCGCCAGGCCGGCGGTGATGGACGAGGAGATCATGTCCCCGAACACCCGGGAGGACTTGAGTTCCAGCATGTGCTCGTGGAAGCGGAGGGTTTCCTCCATGGCGTAGCCGCGCGACACGAAGCGCCGGTACAGCTCCGCCGGGATGCGCAGCACCCGGGCGACGCTGGCCGTCCGGTAGCCCACGGTCGAGGGCTTCCCGGCCAGCACCGACCACTCGCCCAGGAAGGTACCCGCCGGGAGCAGATTGGTCACCCCGCGGGCCGCGTCGCGCAGCTCCACCAGGCCGGCGGCCAGGAGCCAGGCCGAGTCGGCCCTCTCCCCTTCCCTCACGATGTCCGCGCCGGGCTCGAAGCGTTCCAGGGGACAGTTGAGCAGGGCATGGCGCTCGGAGGCCGGGGTCTCGGGGAAGCAGGCCTCCAGGAAGCGGGCGGCCGAGCGCATGGTGTAGTCCTGCCTGGCGGGAATCAGCACGTCGCGGGAGCCGAAGGGCGCGACCTCGCCCCGGACCGTCCCCCCGGCCGGCAGGGGGCCGGAAAGGTGGGACAGGTAGAGCCTGCCCGAGGCGTCGTCCCGGAAATCCAGCGCGGAGCCGTGGATCATGCCCCCGCCCGCGTCGATCTTCTTCACGTCCGCGGGCTGCAGCAGGGGACGCATCGTCCGCTCGGCCAGGTCCTCCGGCAGCTCCCCTCCCGAGGAGGCGGCCAGCTTGCGCAGGGCGTCCGCGGAGGCGATGTCGGCCAGGTGGGCGTAGCTCTTCCAGCCCCCCTCGCCGTAGGCCCGGAAGACGAAGGAGCAGGTCTCCACCGGATGGGCCGAGGGCAGGGGCATGACCTCCAGCCCGTCCAGGTCGTTCCAGGCCCCCGGGACCAAATCGGTCGCGTCGAAGTAGCCGGAGAAGCGCGACTCCGGGATGGACATGAGCGCGCAGGCCTTCCTGGTCACGGAGCCGCGCACCAGGGCGGTGGAGAAGTAGCGTATCCGGTGGTCGCTCCGGGCCAGGGTGGGCAAGCCGGCGAAGTGGTCGTCGTGGGCGTGGGTCTGGAAGACGCCGTCTATGTCCGAGGCGCCCAGGCCCAGCGCGGCCAGGGTGCCCATGATGTTGGGGCCCGTGTCGATGAGGAACACCTTGCCCTGGTGGAAAAGCACGCTGCCCATGCAGGGCAGGTCCGGGTTCCAGCCGTCGCCCTCGCCGGTGTGCACCACGGCGAAGTACTCCCGGCGTATGTCCTGGAAGCCCAGCTCCACGGCCGGGCGGTAGGTCTGCCCCGGGGCCAGGTTCAGGTCCACCTCCACCGCGTCGTCCCCGTGACGGAACTCGTACAGGTTGAGCCCGGTGCGCCGGAGGGTCACCCCGCCGCGCAGGGGGACGGGGTCCCGCTCCACCGCCACCACGTCGACCAGCTCCGAGGCCTTGCGCGTGTCCCCGAAGGAGAAGGCCTTCTTGAGGGCCAGGAACTCTGAAGCCTTCCTGCCCTTGAGCCCGCAGGCGGCGAGGCTGCCCATGTCCGTGATGCCGGCCTTGCCCATGTCGATGTAGGCAAGCTGGGCCTTGAGCTGGTTGGCCAGGCCGATGAGGAGGGGGCGCGTCCCGTCGTTGCCGGGATGGCCGGGAATCAGCATGCCCTGGCGGTAGAACATCTGCAGGATGGGGAACTCGGCCAGGTTGGAGAAGCCGCCGTTCTGGACCGCGACGTCCGACAGGAGGATGGCGTTGGGTCCGGTCTCGCAGGGCAGCCCGCCCCGGATGCCCGGGCCGATCAGGCCGCGGCGCATCAGGTGCTTCACGGAATCCGCCGGGGCGCCGCACAGGACGCGCAGGCCCGCCTCCGGCGCTTCCACCCAGGTGACGCCGTCCGTGACGACCGTCTTGCTCAAGCTCATCTCCACCTCCGGCCGCTCATGACCATGATACCCCCACCCGCCGGAAAAAACGAGCCATCCCGGGCCCGACGTACACCAAAGGGTGAATAAAACGCCACCTGCCCCGGGCGTTTTCGGGAATTTCTTGACATTTCCCCACGACTGGCGGATAACGGGATGTATCGGTTCATAGAAGCATGGCGAGAGCCCTGCCCGACGGCCCGGTAATTCGCAAGGAGGACCCATGAAACGAGCGTTACTCATCGTCGCAACCGTTCTGGCTGTGTTCGGCATCTTCGGCTGCGCCCAGGGCGGCGGAGAGATCAAGATCGGCGGCGTAGGCCCCGTCACCGGCGAAGCGGCCACCTTCGGCGTTTCCACCAAGATGGGCTGCCAGATGGCGGTCGACGAGTGGAACGCCGCGGGCGGCCTCCTCGGCAAGCAGATCAAGCTCATCTACGCCGACGACAAGGGCGAGCCGGCTGAAGGCGCCACCGTCTGGAACAAGCTGATCCAGCAGGACAAGGTCGTCGCCATAGTCGGCACCGTCATGTCCAAGGTGTCCCTGGCCGGAGCCCCCATCTCCCAGGCCGCCGGCATCCCCATGATCAGCCCCACTTCCACCAACACCAAGGTGACCGAGGTCGGCGACTACATCTTCCGCGCCTGCTTCATCGACCCCTTCCAGGGCACGGTCGGCGCCAAGTTCGCCTGGGATGACCTGGGCGCCCGCAAGGCCGCGGCAATCTTCGACGTGGGCAACGACTACACGAAGGGCCTGTCCGAGGCCTTCAGGGACAAGTTCCTGGCCCTTGGCGGCGAGATGGTGGCCTTCGAGGCCCACCCGACCGGCGCGACCGATTTCAAGGCCCAGCTGACCAAGATCGTCCAGGCCATGCCGGACGTGGTCTACGTGTCCGACTACTACAACGACGTGGCGCTCATCGCCAAGCAGATCCGCGAGCTCGGCTACACCGGCCCGCTCGTGGGCGGCGACGGCTGGGACTCCCCCGAGCTGACCGCCATCGGCGGCGCGGCCGTGGAGAACGGCTTCTTCACCAACCACTACTCCAAGGACGACACCCGGCCCGTGGTCAAGGAATTCGTGGCCAAGTTCAAGGCCAAGTTCGGTTCCGAGCCCGACGCCCTGGCTACCCTGGCCTACGACGCCATGTACCTCATGCTGACCGGCATCAAGCAGGCGGGCAGCACCGAAGGCGCCAAGATCAAGGACGCCCTCGCCGGCATCAGCCTCGACGTGGTCTCCGGCAGGGTGCAGTTCGACGCCAGCCGCAACCCGGTCAAGTCGGCCGTCATCATCGAGATCAAGGGCGGGCAGCAGGTCTACCGGACCACCGTCAACCCGTAAGGAATCCGCGCACAGCGCTCGAAAGAGGGCCCGCGGGGCCCTCTTTCCATATAGAGGTTTCCGGGCGCGCGAGCGCCCGGGGACTCTCTCCTGGAAACGCAGGGAGGTTACCTTGGGATCGATAATCAACGCCCAGCAGATCATCAACGGGCTGCAGCTGGGCTCAATCTACGCGCTCATCGCGCTGGGCTACACGATGGTCTACGGAATCGTACGGCTCATCAACTTCGCCCACGGCGACTTCTACATGATCGGAGCCTACGCGGCGTACGGCGCGTTCTTCCTCTTCAACGCCGTGCTCGGCGGAGCCGGCGGACCCATGGCGGTCGCCACGCTCCTGTTCGCCATGCTGGCCGGCCTGTCCATTGCGGCGCTCACCAACCGCTTCGCCTACAGGCCGCTCAGGTACAAACCAAAGCTGTCGTCGCTCATCACGGCGATCGGCGTGTCCATGTTCATCGAGTACGTGTTCTCCGCGACGCCCTTCATCGGCGCGTCCTTCAGGGCCTTCCCGGCCATCATCCCGCAGAGCCTGTTCAAGATCGGCAGCGCGACGGTGTCCAACTACGTGGTCATAGACCTCGCGGTGGCCGGCACGCTCATGATCGGCCTGACCGTCCTGGTCAAGTGGACCAAACTGGGCAAGGCCATGCGCGCCGTGTCCCAGGACAAGGACGCGGCCCGGCTCATGGGCATAGACATAGAGAAGGTGATCTCAGCCACCTTCATGATTGGCGGCGCCTTCGCCGGCGCGGCCGGCCTCCTGGCCGGCATGACCTACCCGCGCATCTTCCCGTACATGGGCATCCTGCCCGGGCTCAAGGCCTTCATCGCGGCCGTGCTCGGCGGCATCGGGAACATACCCGGGGCCATGCTCGGCGCGTACATCATGGGACTGGCCGAGACCTTCGCCTCGGCCTACAACTCCCTCCTGGGGGAAGGCATCGCCTTCGCCATCCTCATCCTCGTGCTCCTCGTCCGGCCCCGCGGCCTGCTCGGCGAGAAGACCGCAGACAAGATCTAGGTGGACACGATGGAATACAAACCCGTATTGCAGACGCTCAAGCGGATAGGGTCCTGGATCGTCTTCCCCCTGCTCTCCGTGGGCGACATCGTCGGCCGCAAGACCGGCAGGAACATGCCCCGCCTGACCCTGGCGGCCCTCGGCATCTACCTGTACATCTACGTGCTCGGCTCCACCGGCGTGTTCAACGGCTACGTGATGCACATCATCAACCTGTCGCTGATCTACGTGGCCCTGGCGGCCAGCCTCAACCTGATCAACGGGATCACCGGCCAGTTCTCCCTGGGCCACATGGGCTTCGCGGCCGTGGGCGCCTACGTCTCCGGCACGTTCACCACCCTGCTCTTCAAGCTGAACCCATCCGTGCCCGGGGCGTACCTCGTGTTCGTCGGGGCCATCGTTGCGGGCGGCGTGGCGGCGGCCCTCATGGGCGTGCTGATAGGCTTCCCCTCGCTCAGGCTCAAGGGCGACTACCTGGCCATCGTCACCCTGGGCTTCGGCGAGATCATCCGCACCATACTGAACAACATCTCCTACGTGGGCGGGCCGCGCGGACTCCTGGGCATTCCCAAGTTCTCCAACTTCACCATCATCTTCGCCGCCGCCTTCCTGACCATCCTGGTCATCAGGAACCTGGTGCACTCCTCGCACGGCCGCGCCTTCCTGGCCATACGCGAGAACGAGCTGGCCGCGGAATTGGCGGGCATAGACACCACCCGGTACAAGGTGCTGTCGTTCGCCATTGGCGCGGGCTTCGCCGGCGTGGCGGGCGGACTGTTCGCCCACCTCCTGCAGATGGCGCACCCGACCCAGTACGGCTTCATGGGCTCGGTGATGGTCCTGATCATGGTGTACGCGGGCGGCGTCGGCTCCCTGACCGGATCCATCATCGCCGCCTTCTCACTGACCTTCCTGTCGGAGGGCCTGCGCGGCGTGCTGGACGGCCTCGGTGAACTCACCAACCTGCCCCTGGGCGACCTGCGCATGGTCATCTACGCCCTGCTCCTCATCCTCATCATGCTGTTCCGCACCGAGGGACTGATGGGCAACAAGGAATCCAAGCTGCTGATGCTGCCGGAGGACAAGCGATGAGCGCGCTCCTATCCATCCAGAACATGACGCACTTCTTCGGTGGCCTCAAGGCCGTGTCGGAGTTCTCCTTCGACGTGCCCGAGGGCGTCATCTACGGCCTCATAGGCCCCAACGGCTCGGGGAAGACCACCACCTTCAACCTGATCACGGGCATTTACAACCCGACCCAGGGGACGATCCTGCTCGACGGGAAGGACATCACGGGCCAGAAGCCGTACAAGATCGTGCGCTCGGGCATCGGGCGCACCTTCCAGAACCTGCGCATCTTCTCCAGCATGTCCGTGCTGGACAACATCCGCGCCGCCAAGCAGTACCGGGCCAAGAGCGGCCTACTCTCATCGGTGATGCGCCTGCCCGGCTTCATGGCAGAGGAAAAGCGCATACGCGAGGAGTCGATGAACCTGCTGGAAGTGCTGCACCTGGCCGACAGGGCGGATGACGCCGCGCGCAACCTGCCGTACGGCGACCTCAGGCGCCTGGAGATAGCGCGCGCCCTGGCCACCCAGCCGCGCCTCCTGCTCCTGGACGAGCCGGCGGCGGGCATGAACCCCAAGGAAGTGCAGGACCTGATGAAGCTCGTGCAGCGCGTGCGCGACGAGTTCAAGGTCACGGTGTTCCTCATCGAGCACCACATGAAGGTTGTCATGGGAATCTGCGAGAGGGTCAAGGTGCTCGACTTCGGGACCACCATCGCCGAGGGCAAGCCCGAGGACGTGGGCCGCGACGCGAAAGTGCTCGAGGCCTACCTGGGCAGGAAGGGGGCCGCATGCTGAGCGTCAAGAACCTCAAGGTGATGTACGGGCAGATATCCGCGCTCAAGGACGTCTCGTTCGAGGTGCCCGAGGGCAAGATAGTCACCCTGATCGGCGCCAACGGCGCCGGCAAGACCACGACGCTGCGCGCCGTCTCCGGGCTTGAGAAGCCGGCCGGCGGCACCATCACGTTCAAGGGCGTGAACGTCGGCGGCATGGAGGCCCACAAGCTGGTGTCTCTGGGCATCTCCCACGTGCCGGAAGGCCGCAAGATCTTCCCCACGCTGACCGTGAGGGAGAACCTGGAGCTGGCCGCATGGACCATCAAGGACAAGGCCGAGATCAAGCGGCGCATGGAGGAGGTGTTCCACTTCTTCCCGCGCGTGGCCGAGCGCGTCAACCAGCTGGGCGGCACCCTGTCCGGCGGCGAGCAGCAGATGCTCGCTGTGGGCAGGGCCATCGTCACCGGCGGGGAGCTCCTGCTCCTCGACGAGCCCTCCATGGGCCTGGCGCCCGTGCTGGTCGACGAGATCTTCGACAAGATCGTGGCCATCAACAAGATGGGCACCACGGTGCTGCTGGTGGAGCAGAACGCAGCCGAGGCCCTGGAGATAGCGGACTTCGCCTACGTGCTGGAGACCGGATACACGACCATCTCCGGCGAGTCGAGCGCGGTGTCCTGCGATCCGCGCGTGCGCGAGGCGTACCTGGGCGTTTAGTCAAACCGGCGGTTCAAACCGGCGGTTCAAACCGCCGGTTTGACATCGCGGTTCCGGCCATGCCGGAACCGCGGGTTGTAGTCGCGCCATGGGCGCGACATCGCAATTCCGGCCTGAGCCGGAATTGCGGGTTGGGAAAGCGGCGAAGCGTAAATGCGCCATGGGCGCGACATCGCAATTCCGGCCTGAGCCGGAATTGCGGGTTGGGAAAGCGGCGAAGCGTAAATGCGCC